>JAJQEA010000289.1 GCA_021201905.1 Clostridia bacterium | reverse complement strand
TTTATTTCATCAAAAAATCCCCACCCTTAAAAAAAGGTTATACCACCCAAAAAAGTTTGTTATCCCTTTTTTTTTTTTTCATATTTTTCCCCCCCCCCCCCTTTATCTCCGCGCCCTACGCCATGGAGATAGGTCCGCCTCTCATCTTACCCGCTGTACAGATGCGGTTGATTGCCACCATATAGGCTCCCATGCGCATGGTCACCTTGTTATCTTTAGACATGGCGTCCACTTCATCATAAGCTCTGTTCATGATTTTCTTTAAGGTCCGGTTTACTTCCTCCAAATCCCAGGCCATGCTCTGGATGTTCTGTACCCACTCAAAATAGGATACAACCACGCCCCCTGCATTAGCCAGGATATCCGGCACAACCACCACGCCATTTTCTTCCAGTATCTTGTCCGCTTCCACGGTAGTGGGACCATTGGCAGCTTCTATAATCATCTTGGCCTGAACCCTGGCCGCGTTTTCCCCGGTTATCTGGTTCTCCAACGCCGCGGGAATCAGTACGTCACAGCAGCAGGTAATGACTTCGTCATTGGTTATGTGCTTTACATCATCGGATACATAATCAATCAGGGCTTTTTTCTTGTCTGACAGGTAGGCCCTGATTGCAGGAATATCCAGGCCGTTTTCATTGTACACGCCGCCGGAGTAATCGCTGACCGCCACAATCCTGCATCCCTTGTCATACAGTATCTGGGCCGCGGTGCCTCCTACATTCCCCATGCCCTGGATGGCATAGGTGGAGTTTTCGTAGCTCATGCCCAGGTGCTCCAGACACTGGCGGGTAATGATGGTCACGCCTCTTCCCGTTGCCTCCGTCCTCCCGATGGATCCCCCAATCTCAATGGGTTTTCCTGTGACAACGCCGGGAACGCTGTGGCCCTTGAACATACTGTATGTATCCATAATCCAGCCCATTACCTCACCGTTGGTATTTACATCCGGGGCAGGTATGTCCTGGTCAGGTCCTATAATGGGCAGTATCCTGGTGGTATATCTTCTGGTAAGGCGAATCAGCTTATCCCTGGACAGCCTGGAGGGGTCCACCTTGATTCCGCCCTTGGCCCCGCCATAGGGGATATTGACAATTGCGCATTTAAAAGACATCCAGGCTGCCAGCGCCTTTACCTCATCCAGATCCGAGTTCTGATGGAAACGGATGCCTCCCTTATAAGGCCCTCTCGCGCTGTTATGCTGTACCCGGTAACCTTCAAACACCTTCATCTCACCATTGTCCATCCTTACAGGGATAGACACTATCATTTCACGCTCCGGATAGCGCAGGGTTATATAATCTTCCTCCTTTAACCCAAGCCTGGACGCCGCCTCATCCAGTACCGCCAGCATATTTTCATATGGATTATACGTATTCTTATTCATGACCTGCCTCCCATAAAATTGTTTATTTGTATACCCTCTGCTTCAAATGCATCTCTGATTCTTCTGACAAAGGCCAGAGCCTTTGCTCCGTCCCCGTGGACGCAGAGCGTGTCCCCTTTTATATCCAGCTCCTTACCATTGATGGAAGTAACCCTTCCTTCTTTTATCATTTTGACGCACCGCCTGATTGCCGTATCCTCATCTGTAATCATGGCTCCTTCCATACCTCTGGGAACCAGGGACAAATCATCCATGTAGGCCCGGTCTGCAAATATTTCTGACAGTGCCTGGAGCCCCATCCGCTCAGCCTCTTCCCCCAAAACAGCTCCCGCGCAGTAAAAAATCCCAATGGACGGGTCTATCTCATATACGGCCTCACATATGGCCCTGGACACTTCCCTGTCATACTGGCACAGATTCCCCAGCGCCCCGTGGGGAGCCGCATGCTGGAGCTTCATGCCATAGCTGGCAGTAAAGGCCATAAGCGCGCCCACCTGATATTTTATGTAGTTTTTAATTTCAGATGGCTTCAGAACCATCTTCCGTCTGCCAAACCCCATGAGGTCCGGATAACCCGGATGAGCCCCCACAGCCACGTTTCTCTCTGCAGCCGCTTTCGCCACCTTATCCATGACCATGGGATCCCCTCCATGCCAGCCGCAGGCCACATTGGCCGATGTGACGTACTTTATGATTTCGTCATCATTTCCAATGGAATATGCCCCAAAGCTCTCACCCATATCACTGTTTAAATCAATCTGATACATGTTCTGCCTCCTCAATGATTACGCCCTAACTGTGTTCCTCCACCTTTACCTGAAAGGAAGTCCCTCCCACCTTTATCTGAAACAGTCTGGGCGGACGATATACAACAGGCGTCTGAAGCTTTGCCCTGAGCTGTTCCATTTCCCGGTAATAATCCGCATACGCCTGCTGCGCCTGTGTGATGTTTACGGGTATGAACCGTATCTCGTCGCCGGCCTTACACTGCCCGATTACAGGCAGGTCCGCGGTTATGACAGTGGCAATCTTTGTATAGCCGCCAATAGACTGGCAGTCCGCCATCATCACAATGGGCTGACCTGAGGTGGGAACCTGTATGGAACCCATGGCAATGCCGTCTGAAATGATATTTCCATCCGACGCATGCTCCGGACAGGGACCGTTAAGCCTGTAGCCCATCCGGTCCGAATCCCCGGTTACCTTATAGGTTCCATGGAAGAAATCCTCCCGTCCTTTCCCGGTAAAGCAATCATCCTGGGGCCCTGCAATCACCCGGATCCGGCGGCACCCCGGCTCACTGTGTTCCGCCACTATCCATCTTGCAGGCAGATTCTCTATGGTATTCAGGTTTTGACGGAGTCCGATTACATCCCCCTTTTTCAGGGGTCTGCCCTGGTATCCGCCGATACCGTTCTTCACAAGGGTGGACCGGCTTCCCATTACCACAGGAATATCCAGGCCACCGGCTGCCGCCAGGTAGGTACGGCAGCCGCCGGAAACAGGCTGCATCCTGAGGACATCTCCCGTTCCCACCGGAAATGCCCTGTACATACACACGGGAACCTCATTCAGCAGAGGGCGCATATCCGCCCCTGTAAGTGCTATGACGGCGGGCCCGGTAAACCGGATTTCCGCCCCCATAATCGTCATTTCCAGTTCTGTCTCACCCATATCATTGCCAGCCAGGAGATTGGCTATATGGAATGACCTCCTGTCCATGGGGCCAGCCGGTGATACGCCAAACTGTTCGTATCCGAATCTTCCTTCGTCCTGCACCGTTGTGTAGATACCCGGATTCACTATCACCATTCCCATAAGCTACGCCTCCTTTTCACAGGTCCGGCAGACATAGGTTCCGGCGTCCGCCTGAGCCTTGATATCCTCATATTGGGCCCTGCTGACTGGAATATGGCGAATCCATTGACCTGCCCTGAGCAGGAAAGGGTTCTCCTTCCTGTAGTCGCACACCTTTATGGGAGTCATACCTATGATATTCCAGCCGCAGGGCTGGTCAAAAGGTATGATATCGCTGAGGCCCTGCTGTACCACAATGCTCCCCCCAGCTATACGGACCCTTGGACTCTCCCTCCGCTTAAAGGAAAAGGGGTGTTCAAACCTGGCCGTATAGGGATGACCCGGAGCAAATCCCAGCATATACACAAGGTAATCGCTCTGGCTGTGAATCTTTATGATTTCTTCCACTGTCTTTTTCTCAATCCTGGCAATCTCTTCGATATCCTCGCCTTCGTAGAGAACCGGTATCTCTGTTATGACCGGCTTTGGCAGGTCAACCTCTCCCATGCTGCCGGTCCATCCCTCCACAAGGCGTTCCAGCTCATTGTATGGTATCCTTAAGGGGCCGTAGTGAATCAGCAGGGAACGGTATGATGGAACCAGCTCTCTTATGCCGGGGACGCGCTCCCCCTCAATCCGGTACTTAAGCGCAATGACTTTTCTGTTTGTCTCAATGGATATTTCATTCTCAAATTCAACTGTAACCGCACAGTCACCGCATAACCGCAACACAGCACCATCCATAGCCTCACTGCTCCTATTTTAAAATCAGTCCACGTACTCCATGCCTATGCTCTCAAGCTTCGCGTCCACCCAGTCGCGGTTTAATCCGGTTCCGGCTGTAATACTCGCAAACTGCTTAGTCTCATCCTGGCTCACCTTCTTTGCTCTTTCCGCCAGTTCGGCAGCCTCCTCGGGCTTGATGACCAGCAGGCCGTCCCCGTCCCCTACCAAAATATCTCCGGGACAGATAACCTGGTTTCCGCAGGATACCGGGAAATTGATTTCTCCCGGCCCGTTTTTATACGGCCCGTTGGGGGTCACGCCCTTGGCATACACCGGAAAATCCGGTATCTGTCCGATTTCCACGCTGTCCCGGATACAGCCATCCACCACAAAACCCGCCAGCCCCCTGGACATGGCGTACCGCGTCATGATTTCACCGCACAACGACCTGGACTGGCTGCCAAATGTGGCAATCACCAGTACATCTCCTGGTTTTGCCATATCCAATGCCTTGTGGAACATCAGGTTATCCCCTGCCGGAGCCTTCACCGTAAATGCGGTTCCCAAAAGCCTGGCATTATTCATGGGCTTAAGTTGGGAGTCAACCGCCGCTGTCCGGTTCATACAATCATCAATATTAGCCACCGGTATGTCCTTAAACGCCTCAACCAGCTTCCTGTCCGGCCTCTCGAATTCTTTTCTGATCCTGCACCCTACATTTGCCATATACATTCTCCTTCTCTCCATCATTTTGTAAATCTTAAACTGTTACAACTTGTTTCTGACCATAGGATAGCACATATAGTAATAATTGAAAAATAAATAATATTAGTATATAATATTAACTAAATCTATATTTAAGGAGCTGCTTATGGACCTTTCTGAAATCGAAACCTTCCTCACCATTGTGAATACAAAAAGCATCACAAAAACAGCGGATATCCTGTTTCTCAGCCAGCCCACCGTAAGCCACAGGCTTAAATCCCTTGAAAAGGAGCTGGGCTTCCCGCTGATCGTCCGGAAAAAGGGATTTAAAAATGTTGAACTCACTTCCAAAGGCAGCGAATTTGTATCCATTGCCGAGCGGTACATATCCCTGTGGAAGGAAACCCAGGTCCTGGCCCAGGACAGGGACAGCACTCTTTTGTCCATCGGATGCACGGACAGCCTGAATATTGCCCTATTTGCAGGCTTCTACCGGCAGCTGGAGACCTCGGGCTGCCCCATTGACCTGGACATCCATACCCACCAGTCCTCAGAGCTCTACAGCATACTGGACCGTCACGACATCGACATCGGCTTTGTATACTACCACCTGCACTACAAGAATATCCTATCAGAGCGCATCTACCAGGAACGCCTGTACCTGGTGCAGTCAGACGAACCTGTTATACGCAAGTCACTGATCCACACCGATGAGCTGGACCCGTCCCTGGAATTATTCCTGAACTGGGATGCCAACTTCCAAATCTGGCACGACCAGTGGCTGACCGGGTACTCCAGGCCCCGGATTATCGTGGATACCATCACCCTTCTCAATCATGTATGGACTGACAAAAAAGCTGGATGATTGCCCCGGAATCCGTGATCAACGAGCTGTATCATTACAGGCGCCTCTATGTCAGCGAACTTAAAAGCCCGCCTCCTGACAGGGTATGCTACAAAATCAAACACCGCTTCCCCAGCTCCGCCACCCAGACAGCGGTCAGTTACTTTGAACAGGCGCTGGGGAACTACCTCTGCCAGGTCAAATCCTCCCTCCATACAGGAGAGATATGGGGCCGCTGCAATATATAAATATTTTCTATATTATACATTGAAATAATTCATTAGAAAAATATATGTTTTCCGTATATAATCCAATTATCAGTAAATGATTCACAGATGATTGGAGGGTTTATATATGCTTACAACTGCCGAACGTATGAAACACATGCCGTTTTCCGGAATAAGAGTGGTGATGGAAAAAGCAACCCAGATGGACGCCCGCGGAGAACACGTCATCCATCTGGAACTGGGCCGCCCTGATTTTGATACGCCCCAGGTAATCAAAGAAGCTGCCTATAAGAGCCTGGAAAAGGGAAATGTATTCTATACCTCAAATTACGGCTCCATGGAACTTCGCACTGCTGTTGCAAAAAAGCTCAGGGAAGAAAACAACATTGATTACGACCCCTCGGAAATCCTGATTACAGTGGGCGTAGGCGAGGGAACCTTCGACGCCTTTGGGGCTTATCTGGAAGAAGGGGACGAGGTCCTGATCCCGGATCCCGTATGGTTGAATTACATCCATGTGCCTGAATACTTTGGCGCCAAGGCAGTTCCCTATACCCTGAAGCAGGAGAATGACTATCAGATTGATATGGAGGAATTGGAAAGCAAAATCACGCAGCGGACGAAAATGATTGTCATTATCTCCCCCAACAATCCAACCGGCGGGGTTCTGGGCAGGGAAACACTGGAGAAACTGGCTGACATCGCAATCCGGCACGATCTGTACGTCTTGTCCGATGAGATATATGAGAAGCTGGTATTCGACGACGAAAAACATGTAAGCATTGCATCCCTTCCCGGAATGAAGGAACGCACCATAACCCTCAACGGTTTTTCCAAGGCATACTCCATGACCGGATGGCGTCTGGGCTATATGGCAGCCCCAAAGGATATCATCTCCGCATCCGTCCGCCTTCACCAGCACATCAACACCTGCGCATCCTCCTTTGTACAGGAAGCCGGCATCACTGCCCTGGAGCAGGCTGAACCGGATGTCCAGAACATGCTGGCCGAGTATCAGAGGCGCCGCGACTATGTGGTGGAAGCCATCAATCAGATTGACGGGTTAAGCTGCAATAAACCAAAAGGAGCATTTTATCTCTTTATCAACATCAAGGAGTTAGGCAGGAACGCCATGGAAATGGCAGAATACTTCCTGGAGGAGGCAAAGGTGGCCATGGTTCCCGGAACTGCCTTCGGCGCGGCCGGGGAGGGTTATCTCCGCCTGTCTTATGCGAGCAGCTATGAAAACCTGGTAGAAGCCTGCGGCCGCATCCGGGCTGCCGTAGAAAAACTTCGCAGCAAATAAAAACAAAACGGAACAGGGACAGCAAGGAACATCAGCTGTTTCCTGTTTCTTTTATATATACATCCTCTGCCTCCGGATACAGAACGCGAATCTGGTACTCTTCAAACAGCTCCATCCACTGGTCCGCCGGCCGCCGGTCCGTGACCAGTACGTCCATCTGCTGGAAATTGCAATACTTCACAAAGGATGTTCTGTCAAACTTCGTATGGTCTGCCATCATAATGGTTTTCTGCCCCCTTGAAATCATGAGCTGCTTTATCTCCGTCTCCCCTTCCCTGGAATCATACGCGCCCTCGTCCAGCTTTAAACCCTTACAGCTGGTCAGGACAAAATCCACATGATAGTTCATGATGGTGCTTCTGGCTATGATTCCCTGCAGGGAGCAGGATACCCTGTTGTTGGCGCCTCCGGTGGACATGATGTTCAGTCCTGACTGGTTCAGGGAGCTGAGTACCGGGATGGAATTGGTGAGTACGGTAATGTCATCCCGGTCCGCCATCAGGGTAAGCGCCTCCATCACAGTGGAACTGGCGTCGGCAAAAAGCGTTGCCTGCATGGGGATAATAGATGCCACAATCTGAGCAATCTTTTTCTTCTCTTCCACGTTTGTCCTGCTCCTGTGTGTATACCCCAGTCTGTCAAACATATTTTCCACCTTCAGCACCGCGCCCCCGTGGGTCCGGGTAATAAGGCCTTCCAGCTCCAGTCTCTCCAAATCACGGCGTATGGTTTCCTCCGTCACGTCGAATCGCTGGCTCAGTTCTGTCACCTTTACTTTTTTCTCAGTCTTGACAATCCCTCTCAGGTGGTCCAGCCTGTCTTTTAACACCATTGTCATACACACCTTTCATGATGAATATCCGGCTGACAGTACAGCGCTGCATGAGTTCCTGCAGCGCTGTACCAGGATATCCTGAATACCGGATACCATAAACACATATTAAAATCCTAATAGTTCCATCTTTCTTTTGACCACCTGCTTCTCATCCTCCAGTGGCCGCTTCAGCAGGTCAATATAAATATAATCATTGGGCCGTTCTTCCAGTTCTGCCCTCAGCCCCTTGTCAAACGCCACCCGGAGCGCTGTTCCGATATTGACCTTGCACACATGGTAGCCGCGCATCTTAACCAGCTGGTCATCCGGAAGTCCTGTGGAACCGTGAATCACCAGAGGCACCTTTACTTCATTCTGGATGTTTTCCAGAAGGTCATACTGGATGTTTGCAGTCTGAGTGCGCATCATATGGGTGGTCCCCACCGACACGGCCAGACAGCCGCATCCCGAAGCATCCGCAAACGCGGCAGCCTCTTTGGGATCTGTCAGCTGGTCCTTATGGCTGTCCCTTCCCAGGTAGGCCACGGAGCCAATCTCAGCTTCCACGGAAGCGCCGTAATGCTCCGCCCGCTTTACCACCTCGTTTGTAATACGCACATTATCCTCAAATGGGAGCTGGGAGCCGTCAAACATGACCGAAGAAAAACCGGCATCCAGGGCTTTCCAGATGGGCTCTACCATATTGGCGTGATCCAGGTGCAGAACCACCTCTGCCGTTGACCTGCAGGCCATTTCCCCGGCAATCATACCCCAATAATCATATCCCATAAATTCTGCCACCACGGGACTGATCTGCAGGATGACGGGGGCATTCATCTCCTCGGCTGCCCGGATTAAAACCCCTGTATCCGGGAAAAGGGCAAGATTAAAGGCATCTACCGCCGCATCGGCATTTATATACTTGGGCAATAACTCGTCTAACGTCTTTAACATAGTCTGTTACCCCTTATCTTTCGTTCCAGGCAGGCATAGGAAGGACCGGTTCAATTGCAGCATAATCGGATGGATACACGGTCTGGTACTTGCCGTCCCGCATCTGAAGTACAAATGCATTGGCGGAGGTGTTCTGGCCATATTCGTCCATGGTAATTGCATTCCACGGAATGGGCAGGGTGGATGTATCCACTTCCAGATTCCTCAGGGCCTCATTCAGAGCCTCAGGCTCTGTGGTTCCGGCCTGGTTAATGCCCAGGGCAATGAGAAGCACGTTAATCATATCCTTGCAGTGGCCCTCGCTCAGGTCCGCGCCGTCAGGCGTGTACTGCTTATACAGTTCAATCAGCTGCTTGCTTGTATCCGTATCAATGTCGGCTGACCATCCGCCTGTGGTATAAATGAATTCTGTATCCTTGCCCATTGCATCCAGGAAGTCTGTCTGCACGAATCCGCCCCGCTGTCCCAGCAGCATCTTAGGCACATAATTCTGCTCCTTGAATGTCTTCAGGTAAAGGATGGCGTCAGAAGCATAGGAGGACATCATGATTACATCGGGATTGGCTGCCTTGATTTTCATAACCTCAGATGAAACATTGGTTGCGGATGAGAAATACGTAATATTCTCAACCACCTCAATGCCATATTCCTCTGCCATTCTCTCCTCCTCAATCCTGATATTGGCTCCGAACTCCGTATCCTCAGATACAAGGGCCACTGTCATAAGGCCTGCATCCTGCTCCTCATTCAGCTGTTTGATAAATTCAAAGGAATCGCGGATATAGTATGTATCATTGGGGCCAAACCTGAAATACCATTCAAGCCCTGTCTCCGGTGTTGTCAGTGAAGGCGATGAGCCTGCTGTCAGAAGCGGGATTCCGTAGGTCTCGGTTACAACAGCCACTGCCTTGGTGATAGCGCTGGTATACTGTCCTGTCAGTGCCACGATTCCCTCTTCTGTAATCAGACGCTTTGCCTCTGAAGTGGCAGTGGTAGGATCTCCCTTGGAATCAGCAAACACAAGCTCAATCTTAGCGCCGTTCAGAGCCGGGATTCCGGCTGTCTTAGCCAGTGCCATGGCCATTTCCGGATGCTCCTCGTTGATTACATCCGCAATCATCTGCCCTGCCGCCTTACACTGGGCGCCGTAGGTGGCATTGTTGCCGGAAAGAGGTGTGAGGAATCCCACCTTAATTACTGCCGGGGCATCGGCGCCTTCCGCCTGTGCCGTGGTGCTCTCCCCGGAGGAGCCTGCTGCTGTTGCAGACGATTCCTTCTCCTGAGAGGATGGGGCTGAGGTACTTCCTGTGGAGCCTCCGCATGCCGCTAATCCCAATACCATGGTGGCTGCTAATGCTACTGCTAAAACCTTCTTGTACATTCGTATAACCTCCCTGTTTATTATAATTTTCTTATATGAAGACGCCGGCTTCCTGTAATACCCCATTCAGGCACAGCGCTGCTTCCTGTACTGCTTCTTCCAATTTCATGGTTTCATAACGTTGTGTAGTGGGGGCCATGGGTTCCACGATGACAGGTCCCTCGTACCCCCTCTCATGAAATGCCCTTACAATGGCTGTGGAGTCAATGATTCCCCACTGGTTTGGCATGGCCCTCTCCTGGTCCTCCTGCTGGTCAGGTCCCCTTCCCGGATAAGCGTCATCCAGGTGCAGGTTTACCACCCGTTCCATATTGTTCAGATACAGGTACAGGTCATCCTTTCTGGCACCGGATGTATACCAGTGAATACAGTCAAACACAAACCCGATATCGCGGCTCACACTGTCCGCCAGGGCCATGGTGCCGCTGATGGTCCGTATGAATGGGTACCGGAACTTACTGCACACGGTCCTGGCCCCCATAAACTCCAGGCCGTACTGGAATCCGTTCTCCTTCATGATGTGATAAATCCTCTGAAGGCGGCTGCGGTGCCATTCAAAATTTTCCTCGAAGTCACGATCATCTGCTCCGGGCCAGAAATGATTGTATGCCCTGCAGCATCCCGCGGCCCTGGCCCGTTCAAGCCATCTGGCCCACTGCTCCAGCGCCTTATCAAATTCTTCATCCCCTGCCAGGAACATGTCGCAGGGCCCCATCATCAGCCCCCACTTCATTCCGCGGCTCTCCAGCACCTTTCCCGCTTCTCTTGCCTTCTCCACACTTCCAAATGCATGGGCCGGGACTTCGATGCCGCCGAATCCGCACCTCTTTGCCGCCGCAAGCAAATCTTCATACGGATGATGATTCAGCCCCATGGTTCTGGGGTTCAAGTTTGTATACATCATATTTCCACCTGCTTACAGCTCTAATTCTCTTCCCAGCAGACGGTATATTTCTGTCTCAGGGATATCCACCGGTTCTCCAATCTGCCTTGCAATGCACATAACCCTTGCAAATTTCTCGGCTGCCACCACCCGCTGGCATGCCAGGGCCAGATTGGAGGCAATGCTGAGCACACCATGGTTCGCCATCAGCACCAGGTTCCTGTGAAGCAGATAGGGCCTTGCATTCTCAATAATTTCATCGGATCCCGGCATTCCGTAAGGAGCCACCGGAATATCCTTAAAATGAAACAGAAGCTCAGGATGGCACTTAAAGTCCAGCGGCACATGGGTTACTGCATGGGCGGTCAGATAGGGGGCATGGCAGTGGATGACACCGTGAAGCCCTTCCTTCACCGTATAAGCACCCCTGTGCATCTTTATCTCGGAAGACGGTCTCCCGCCCCATATCTTCTCCCCGGTGCTCTCGTCAAATACACAGATATTGTCATGGGTAAGCTTTTTCTTGCTGGTCCTGCCGGGCGTTATGTAGAGCAGATCCCCGTCCTTAATGGAAAGGTTTCCCTCAAATGTATTGACCAGCCCCATGTCTTCCATAGACGCCCCAATCTCCATGATTTCATCCATTACTTCTGTCTTAATTCTACTGTCCATCCTTTTTTCCTCCAAATAAGTTTCTGTGTTCCAAATATTGCAGGCATTCCTCCCAGCGCCCGGAATGGCTGCTTTCATACACAACAGGTTCCCAGGTAGCGGACGCAATCTGCTCCAGCTCCCCCATATTTTTTTGCCTCGCCTGACGCATAAAGCTGCATCAGAAGATTTCCCCCAACAGAAGCCAAGGGACTTCCCGCCACCACAGGAATGCCGGCCGCGTCCGCAAACATCTGCATCAGCAGCCTGTTTCTCACCCCACCGTTTACCGCAGCCAGCTCCCGGTATGTTTCCCCTGTGATGCGTGACAATCTCTTGATATTCCACTTCAGGTACAGGGCATAGCTCTCAAACAGACACCTGCTGGTATCCCCGATGCCCTCCACACACTTCTGGCCTGTCTCCAGGCAGTATTCCCTGATGGTTTCCGGCAGATTACTTCCTGACACCCTGAACCTGTCATCGCCTATGTCAATAAAGGTCTGGTTGTCTTTTACATGTTCCGCTGCCGCGCACACTGCCTCGTAATCCAGCTGTGGCACCTGTTTTCTCCACTGCTCCATACAGCGCTCCAATATCCAGAATCCCGGAAAATCCTTGCACAGGGAATAGGGGGGGGGGGGGGGCGGGGGGGGGGGGGGGGGGGGGGGGGGGGGTGGGGGGGGGGGGGGGGGGGGGGGG
>JAJQEA010000260.1 GCA_021201905.1 Clostridia bacterium | reverse complement strand
CCCATGACCTGTCCAGAATCGTGCCGGGAGATTGTCCCTGCGGTTCGCCATATCCCAGAATCGGCACCCTGATTGGGCGTACCGACGATATGGTCAAGGTGAAGGGAGTGAACATATTCCCAAGCCAGATAGAGGAGCTTTTAAGCTCCATAGAGGGGGCATCAAGCGAATACCAGGTTATGGTGGACCACCTGATGGGCAAGGATGTGCTGACCTTATTTGTGGAGACTAATCCATCCATTAACAAATACGCCCTGGAAATCGAAATCCAGAATCAGTTTAAAGGGCGCATTGGCCTGACTCCGGTGGTGAAGCTGGTGGAGCTGGGAGAGCTTCCAAGAAGCAAAAAGAAGTCCACCCGCGTATTCGACAACCGGTATTAAGGGTGGAATGTTGTTCCAGCCAGTTTTTCAGACTGTAATTTCAAACCGGATTCAAAGCCCGGACCAGCACTTCCCTGGCATTCTGGGGCCTGAGGGCGATGACTGTGCCCTGTATCTGGTAGGCGGACATGCGGCCGCGCCGTCCCTTCAGAATACAGGTCACCTGGGCCGCGGCTGTAAACCCCAGCTCCTCCAGCCGCAGGTCCATGGGAGGTTCGCTGATAACCCAGACGATTTCAGCCCGTTCTCCCGGTTTCAGTTCATGTAACGGATAGACCATAGTGAATCACCGTTCAGGTTTGTTATGATATTATATGCAGAATACGTATCTGTGGGAATAAAAGGAGGGTTGTCACACTTTTGGCCCGGCCCCGTATAATAAAGTACAACCTAGATGAAAGGAGATTAACACTATGAATTATAATAATTGTAATGGTTGGAATGAATATGCAGGAACTTATGAGGGAGCTTATTATGCCGGGGATGGGGCATTTGCCAGAACGGCGTCTGCTGTTGGAAGCTGCGGCAGCACTGCGGCCACAGCCGCGGCTGGTACAGCCGGGTCATGCGGCGGAACAGGCCGGACCTGCGATTTGTACTGGCAGGGATATATGGCAGGATTTTATGCCAACAACAACTGCAACCAGTCGGCTGAGGCTAGGGCGGCTGCCCAGGCAGCAGGCCGGACTGCTGCGGCTTCAAACTGCCGCTGCTCCTGCAACAGCTGTAATAGCTGCGGCAGCTGTAATAACTGCGGCAACTGGAACAATTGCGGCAGCTGGAATAACTGCCGCTCCTAAATGGACGGCCGCCCTTAAGCTGCCAGCAGCTTAGGGTTACAATATGCAGCATAAATTATAAACAGGCCGGGGCTTCCCCAGAGGAGGCCCTGGCTCTGGGCGTTTGAAGGGGATATGGTGGCACGTTCTAATCCAGCATAACCTTTACCGGCGAATCCACAGTCATGGTATCGGGGGTTACGAGACAGTCGTATGCCAGCACATGAACGCCGGCTTCACGGGCCTGTCTGAGCGCCTCCCCAAAAGCCGGATGGGTGATATCATTGGGGGCAAAACCCCGGATGCCCTTCATCTGGATGACAAACAGGACATATGCCTCATAACCTTTCTCATGGGCCCCTATAAGGCCCTTTAAGTGTTTGATGCCCCGCTTTGTGGGAGCGTCGGGAAACATAGCCAGCCCATGTTCCTCCAGGGTCACGCCTTTGACTTCCATAAAGGCCGGGGCCACTGCCCCGGTATCCCGGTTTCTCAGGGAGAATGCCAGGTCAAACCGTGAGTCGCCGTGGGTGACTTCCCGCCGTATGTCAAAGGGTACATAGGAACCAAGGGGGGAATGGTCTTTTTCCGTATATTGGCCGCCGCCCAGTGAGACCAGCCACTCCCATGCGGCCTTGTTGGGGGCCTGGGAGTCCATGTTGATGAGCAGACCATTTTTGTACACTCCAATCAGGTCATACTCGGTCTTTCTTCCGGAAAGGGCTGCGTCGGGATGGAATTCCAGTATAACCGTGACTCCGGGAATCAGAAGCTCCCTGCACCGTCCGGTATTCTTTACATGGCATACCACTGTCCTGTTCTCTGTCTCCACATGGGCGATAAAACGGTTGGGCCGGCTTAAGAAGGTTCCGGCAACTATGTGTTCGTAGGTCATGATGATGTTCCTCCCGGGCTTATTGGGCCTGCCCGTTTTCCACGTCAGATGAGGACCCGGCAGTAGGGGGACAGGCTGTATCAGTATACCAGATAAAGGGCGGAAAAGGAAGGTATCCGTGTTTACAGTTGCGTCTGTCCGGGAAATATGTTAATATTTTGGTAACATTACTAATTGAGAATTGTAAAAGCGAGGAAAAAGAGTATGGGATTAACCTATCAGAGTACAAGAGGCGGTGAAAAGGAAGTGACTGCTTCCATGGCCATCTTACAGGGCCTTGCAAAGGACGGCGGCCTGTTCATGCCGTCCGGTATTCCGCAGCTGGATGTGCCCCTTGAAAAGCTGGCGTCCATGACATACCAGGAGACAGCCTACGAGGTCATGAAGCTGTTCCTGACAGATTATACGGAAGCAGAACTGAAGGACTGTATTGCCAGGGCCTATGACAGCAAGTTTGATACAGAGGAGATAGCCCCCCTTGCAAAGGCTGACGGAGCATATTATCTGGAGCTGTACCATGGAAGCACCATTGCATTCAAGGACATGGCGCTGTCCATCCTGCCCCATCTTATGACCACAGCGGCCAGGAAGAACCATGTGGACCGGGAAATCGTCATTCTCACAGCCACGTCCGGGGATACGGGCAAGGCGGCCATGGCCGGATTTGCGGATGTGCCCGGCACCCGGATCATTATATTCTATCCCAAGGACGGAGTCAGCAAGGTCCAGGAGCTTCAGATGCGCACCCAGAAAGGGGACAACACCTCTGTGGTGGCAATCCACGGGAATTTTGATGACGCCCAGACCGGCGTGAAGAACATGTTCGGGGACAAGGACCTGGAAGCAGAGCTTGCGGCAAAGGGGTTCCAGTTTTCCTCGGCAAACTCCATTAACATTGGCCGTCTGGTTCCGCAGATTGTATACTATGTATACGCATATGCCAAACTGTTAGAAGCGGGAGAGATAGAGAAGGGCGAGAAAATCAATGTGGTGGTGCCCACAGGCAATTTCGGCAACATCCTTGCGGCCTATTTTGCAAAGCGCATGGGACTTCCTGTAAAGACTCTGGTATGCGCGTCCAATGACAATAAAGTTTTATATGACTTCTTCACCACAGGAATTTATGACAGGAAGAGAGAGTTCATCCTCACCAACTCACCGTCCATGGATATCCTTATATCCAGCAACCTGGAGCGTCTCGTCTATCTAAGCACAGGATGTGATGCCCGGGCCAACGCGGCCCTGATGCAGGGGCTTTCCGGGGAGGGAAGGTATGAGGTGACGCCTGAGATGCGCGCCCTCATGTCTGATTTCGTGGGAGGCTTTGCCACCCAGGAGCAGGACGCTGCCACCATCAGGAGGCTGTTTGATGACACGGGATATCTCATTGACACCCATACAGGCGTTGCGGCTGCTGTTTACGCAGATTACAGGAAGGAAAGCGGGGATGACACAAAGACAGTCATAGCGTCCACGGCAAGCCCCTATAAATTCTCCCACAGTGTCATGGAAGCCATTGCAGGCAGGGAAGGACTGGAGGGCAAGGATGAATTTGAAATCGTGGATGCGTTAAGCGCCCTGTCCGGTGTCGCTGTTCCCCAGGCCGTGGAGGAAATCCGCCATGCGGACGTCCGCCATAACAGGGAGTGCGGCGTGGAGGATATGAAGAACGAGGTAAAGGACATCCTTGGCATCAGCTGATTTAATGAAAAACATCTTCCTTTTTGTTCGCGTATGCGATATAATGGGTGAGATAGTTAATAAAATAACAAAGTTATAAGGAGGTATAATATGTTAGTTTCAGCAAAAGACATGCTTGAGAAAGCAAGGGAAGGCAAGTACGCAGTTGGCCAGTTCAACATCAACAACCTGGAGTGGACCAAGTCCGTGCTGCTGACAGCAGAAGAACTGAAATCTCCGGTTATCCTGGGCGTATCCGAGGGCGCAGGAAAGTATATGACAGGATTTAAGACAGTTGCTGCCATGGTTGAGGCAATGATGGAAGAACTGAACATCACGGTTCCGGTTGCTCTGCATCTGGACCATGGTACTTACGATGGCTGCTATAAATGTATCAAAGCAGGATTTTCCTCCATCATGTTTGATGGTTCCCACTATCCAATCGAGGAGAACATCGAGAAGACAAAGGAGCTGGTTAAGGTAGCTCACGCCATGGGTCTGTCCCTGGAGGCAGAGGTTGGCTCCATCGGCGGCGAGGAAGACGGCGTGGTAGGCTTAGGCGAGTGCGCGGATCCCCAGGAGTGCAAGGCCATCGCTGATCTGGGAATTGATTTCCTGGCAGCAGGCATCGGCAATATCCACGGCAAATATCCTGAGAACTGGCCCGGCCTGCGTTTCGACGTATTAGAGCAGGTAAAGGCAGCCGTAGGCGATATGCCTCTGGTACTTCACGGCGGTACAGGTATCCCTGAGGATATGATTAAGAAGGCTATCAGCCTGGGCGTTGCGAAAATCAACGTAAACACAGAGTGCCAGCTGTCCTTCGCTGCAGCCACCAGGGAATACATCGAGGCAGGCAAGGACCTGAAGGGCAAGGGCTTTGACCCAAGAAAGCTTCTGGCTCCGGGCGCTGATGCTATCAGGGCAACTGTTAAGGAAAAGATGGAGCTGTTCGGTTCCGTTGGCAAGGCATAATATCTGATATACCGGCTGATTTATAACTTGCATCACTATAATTGACGCTAGTTATTAATACAGCTTAATAATCCTTATTAGAATAAAAATGTACTTTTATTGAAAAACCACTTGCAATTTCAGTGGAAATGGTTTATTCTAATAAAGAACAAAGGTGTTCTCTCTCAGAGGGGGAACACCTTTTTATTATATATCCGCGCAGATTTAATATAATTGAGGAAGATAAAAAAGAGAGGATGGATAATTCTATGAGCGATGTGTTGAATGTATCGGAGATGTTCGGTAAAAATGTATTCAATGACGCGGTGATGAGGGACCGTCTGCCAAAGAGCGTGTACAGGAAGTTAAAGAAAACCATTGAAGACGGGGCGGAGCTGGACCCCAGTATTGCGGATGTGGTTGCCCATGCCATGAAGGACTGGGCAATTGAGAGGGGAGCCACCCACTATACCCACTGGTTCCAGCCTCTGACAGGCGTGACTGCGGAAAAGCATGATTCCTTTATCTCTGCTCCCTCCGACGGAAAAGTAATCATGGAATTCTCCGGCAAGGAGCTGATTAAGGGCGAGCCGGACGCATCCTCCTTCCCATCCGGAGGCCTGCGGGCCACCTTTGAAGCAAGGGGATATACGGTTTGGGATTGTACCTCACCGGCCTTTCTGCGGGAAGACGCCATCGGCGTGACCCTGTGCATCCCCACTTCCTTCTGTTCCTATAAGGGGGAGGCGCTGGATAAAAAGACTCCGTTGCTGCGTTCCATGCAGGCTGTCAATGAGCAGGCATTAAGGATACTCCGTCTTTTCGGCAACACCACAGCCAGGCGGGTCGCGCCGTCCGTGGGCGCGGAGCAGGAATATTTCCTGGTAGACAGAGAGAAATATCTGCAGCGCAAGGACCTGATTTACACCGGCCGTACCTTATTCGGCGCAATGCCTCCCAAGGGCCAGGAGCTGGAGGACCATTACTTTGGAGCCATCCGTGAGAGAATCGGTTCTTACATGAACGATGTAAATAAAGAGCTGTGGAAGTTAGGCGTGCCTGCCAAGACACAGCACAACGAGGTGGCTCCGGCCCAGCATGAGCTTGCTCCTATCTACGAGGGTGTAAACCAGGCGGTTGACCACAACCAGATTGTCATGGAGACACTTAAGAAGGTGGCCGGACGCCACGGCATGGCCTGTCTCCTTCATGAGAAGCCCTTTGCAGGCGTCAATGGTTCCGGTAAGCATGACAACTGGTCACTGACCGCGGATGATGGCACCAATCTCCTGAATCCCGGTGACACGCCCCATGAAAACATCCAGTTCCTTCTGGTCCTGGCATGTATCATCAAGGCAGTGGATATCCATGCGGACCTTCTCAGGGAGTCTGCCTCCGATGTGGGAAATGACCATAGACTGGGAGCCAACGAGGCGCCCCCTGCCATCATATCCATTTTCCTGGGAGAGCAGCTTGAGGATGTAATCGACCAGCTGTGCAGCACCGGCGAAGCCACCCACTCCAAACAGGGCGGCACCTTAAAGACCGGGGTTGACATTCTTCCTGATCTGGATAAGGATGCCACGGACAGAAACCGTACATCACCCTTTGCCTTTACCGGCAATAAATTCGAGTTCCGCATGGTGGGCTCCTCGGATTCCATTGCTTCTCCCAATACCGTGCTGAACACCATCGTGGCAGAAGCCTTTAAGGAAGCGGCAGACATACTGGAGAAGGCAGATGACTTCGATATGGCTGTACATGATTTTATCAAGGAGACGCTGGCCGCCCATAAGAGAATCATTTTCAATGGAAATGGGTATTCAGACGAGTGGGTAGCCGAGGCGGAGAGAAGAGGACTTCCAAACATCCGCTCCATGGTGGATGCCATCCCGGCCCTGACAACGGATAAGGCGGTGAAGCTGTTTGAGGCGTTTGGGGTATTTACAAAGGCTGAGCTGGAATCCAGGTCTGAGGTGGAATATGAGAACTATTCCAAGGCCATTAACATTGAGGCCAGGACCATGTACGATATGGCCAGCAAGTCCATTATCCCGGCAGTCATCAAGTATACCACACAGCTTGCTGCATCCATCGGGGCTGTGAAGGGCGTATGCCAGGAGGCAGATGTGAGCACCCAGACAGAGCTGCTCATAGAAACCTCAAAGCTGCTCGCCGGGATAAAGACAGCACTGGCCCATCTTTTGGAGGTGACGGAAAAGGCGGCAGCAGCCGAGGGCGGTAAGGTCCAGGCTGTCATCTACCACAGCCAGGTAGTACCGGCCATGGAAGCGCTCAGGGCTCCTGTGGACCAGCTGGAGATGATAGTGGATAAGGAACTGTGGCCAATGCCCAGTTATGGGGATTTGATATTTGAAGTGTAAGTTTATAAATAAGAAAGCCAGATTCCGTGGAATGTCTCGGAGTCTGGTTTTTTCTGTTTATGGTATCAAAAAGGGAATATTCCCCTCTATTTTCCAGGCTTTATCATGCTGTTTTTATACTTGCTTTTTTAAGCGGGTGTGATATAATGTTCATATATTTTGCTAAAATGATAAATTTGAACATATACAGGCAGGGAAGCGAGGATTACACAATGGACAGACATGGACTTGTATGCAGGGCAGTGCTGGAGCAGCCGGATATCACCCAGAGGGAGCTGGCCGGAAAGCTGGACGTCTCCCTGGGCACGGCCAATGGTTTGATTAAGGATTGCCTGGCAAGGGGATATATAGGAGAAGAAAGCAGCCAAAAGGGAAAAGCCAGATGGAGGCTTATGCCTGAGGGACAGAAGCTGTTAGACCACTATAAGGTGGACGGCGCCCTTATTATCGCGGCCGGATTTGGTTCACGCTTTGTGCCCCTGACCTTTGAGACGCCCAAGGGGCTCCTGGAGGTCTTTGGGGAGCGCATGATTGAGCGTCAGATTAAGCAGCTCCACGAAGCTGGGATAAGGAGCATAACCATAGCAGTGGGATATCTGAAGGAGAAGTTTGAATACCTCATTGATAAATATGGTGTGGAGCTTTTGTACAATCCTGAATACACCAGCAAAAACACCCTGACCACCATATACCGTGCCAGGAAGGTGCTGGAGGGACGCAACATGTATGTCCTGTCATCGGACAACTGGATGCGGGAGAACATGTATCATGCCTATGAATGCGGGGCCTGGTACAGCTCGGTCTTTCAGAAGGGAGAGACAAAGGAGTGGTGTCTTTATTTCAATAAAAAAGGAAGGATCACCGATGTGAAGGTAGGCGGACGGGATCAGTGGGTCATGTATGGTCCGGCTTATTTTTCCCGGGAATTTTCCCGGCAGTTCCTTCCCGTTCTGGAAGCCTATTATAAGACGCCGGGAACAGAGCAGTTCTACTGGGAACAGGTCTATGTGGACATGCTGGAGGGTGAGGCCAGGCGGCGGCTGGAGGAGGAAGCCGGCGGACTGCTGGAAGCGGCCCAGGAAGCCAGCAGACTGGCTGCTTCCGGATGGGATGAGATAGAGATGGATGTGAACCGCCAGCCGGATGACCAGGTATATGAGTTTGAGAACCTGGAGGAGCTGCGCCTGTTTGACCCCCGCTATCAGAATCATTCTGACAATGCGGCCATGAAGCTGGTCGCAGAGGTATTCAAGGTACCGGAATCCCACATCAAAGATATCCGCTGCCTGAAAGCGGGCATGACCAACAAGTCGTTTCTGTTTAAGGTGGAGGACCGCCACTGCATCTGCCGCATACCAGGTCCGGGAACAGAACTTCTGATTAACAGGGAGCAGGAAAAAACAGTCTACGACGCCGTCGCCCCCCTTGGAATCACCGAGCATGTGTTGTACATGAACGAAAAGACAGGGTATAAGATAGCGGATTACTATGAAGGTACCAGAAATGCGGATGCAGCGGATTGGAACGATATGGAAAAATGCATGTCCATGGTGCGCTGCCTTCACCAGTCGGGTATCACGGTGGCCCATTCCTTTGACATCCGGGAGAGAATCGGTTTCTATGAAAAGCTGTGCAGGAGCCATGGAGCCCTTTTGTTTGAGGATTACGAGGAGGTAAGGGGGTGGATGGACTGGCTCATGGATACCCTTGATTCCATGGAACGCCCAAAATGCCTGTGCCATATTGACGCAAATGTGGATAACTATCTCTTTTTTGAGGACGGCAGTGTAAAACTTCTGGATTGGGAGTATGCGGGCATGTGTGACCCGGTGATGGATGTGTCCATGTGTGCGATTTATTCCTATTACAATGAAGAGGAAATGGAACGTCTCTTCCGGCTTTATCTGCGGAGGGAGCCCTCTGAGGACGAGCTGTTCGCCCTGTATGCCAATGCGGCCCTGGGGGGATTTCTGTGGTGCCTGTGGGCTGTATATAAGAGCATTCTGGGGGATGAGTTTGGAGAATACACCATCATCATGTACCGCTATGCAAAAAAATATTATAGGAAATTACGGAAATTGTAATAAATTTGTTACCAAATGAATATGGGATTGTGCTATAATCGAAGATATGTAAACGGCTGGGGACTACTATGCCCCCAGCCAGATATACCAGGCGAGGAGGATGACAAATGGGATATAAAAAGTACTGTGCGGCAATCGCGGCAGCCGGTATGATTGGGGCCATGTCATTGGGGTCTGTATTTACCAGCTATGCGGCGGACGGATGGAGTAAATCCAATGACAGTTGGACTTATATCTATAATGGACAGACACATACAGGATGGCTTCAGACCAGCGAGGGCTGGTATTACATGGATTTATCCACGGGACATATGTCCACGGGTTTTAAGCAGATTGACGGAAAATGGTATTTCTTCAAGCCCAACGGCCTCATGGCCATGGGCTGGATCAATCCGGAGGACGGCAAGTGGTATTATATGCTAAACGACGGAAGTATGGTCACAGGCTGGCTGAAGATTGAAAATGACTATTATTTCATGCGTGGCAACGGAACCATGGCAACCGGCTGGCGTGAGATGGACGGCGCATGGTATTATTTCCAGAGCAACGGAAAGTGCGTGGTTAATTCCTGGGCACAGATTAAGGACAACTGGTACCTCTTTGGCACGGACGGCAAGATGATGACGGGCTGGGCTAAAGTGGATAATGATTATTTCTACCTGAACACAGATGGCCGGATGCTGATCGGCTGGCTGAGCGACAGCGAAGGCAACAAATATTATTTGGATACAAGCAACGGTAAGATGTCCACTGGCTGGAAGCAGATTGACAATGCATGGCATTACTTCAACAGCAACGGACATATGATGACGGGATGGATTCAGCTGGACGGCAAGTACTACTATCTGAACCCTGCCAACGAGGGCAAGATGATTGCAGGCACCACAGCTACCATCAACGGCGTACAGTATAACTTTGACGGCAGCGGTGTATGCCAGAATGCCAACGGCGTATCGGCCCAGACGCCGGGAACCGTGAACAATAATTCTGGCAGTTCCGGCGGCAGCGGCGGACCCGGCGTGTCCGGTTCTTCGGGCTCCGGTATCAGCAGCGGCACACCGGACGGTTCCGGAAGCACCACCAGCGGCCCGACCAGCGGCAATTCCAACAACAGCCCATCCGGCTCATCAACTGCGCTTGAACCAGGACGGACAGACGGACCAGGTTGATTTACAGCAGTTTAATAAGGGGGATGTGACAGCGGATGGCTGGACATCCCTTCTTTTTTTGAAAAATACAATGGTATGAGGAGAAGATTATGAAAAATACGACGCAGATCATGAGGCGCTGCCACGCACTAGCCCTGGCGGGGCTCATCGGGGCAGGGACAATCGTGCCCGCAGGTACATCCCTGGCCGTGGGACCGGGGGAAACCCAGTCCTCCACGGTCATATCTCCCGTAGGGCCGGGACAGAGTTCCGCTGGCAGCACGGGAACCACCTCCGGAACAGGAAGCACCTCAGGACAGTCTGCTTCCACCGCAAATCCCAACGCGTGGAAGAAGGTAAACGGCGTATACCAGATGCCGGACGGATCGTCCATCAATAATGTGCTGTTCCGGGGAATTGACGTGTCCAGGTGGCAGGGAGATATCAACTGGAGCCAGGTAGCTGCGGACGACGTGTCCTTCGTCATGCTGGGCACCCGTTCAAAGGGAGCAGTGGACCCTTACTTCCACAGGAATATCCAGCAGGCCAGCGCGGCAGGCGTCAAGGTGGGCGTATATATCTACTCTCTGGCCATGACGCCGGAGATGGCGGTGGAGGAGGCCAACTTTGTCCTCAACCTGATTCATGATTATCCGGTTTCCTATCCCGTGGCCTTTGATATGGAGGATTCCACCCAGGGAGCCCTGTCCAAGGATGAGCTGGCAGCCATCGCCAATGCGTTTTGCGGGCGGATTTCAGAGGCGGGCTATTATCCTGTCATCTATGCCAATGACAACTGGCTTGCCAATAAGCTGGATATGAGCAAAATGAACTACCCTGTATGGGTGGCCTGCTATTCCGCCAAACCCGCCTATCAGAATCCGGTTATGTGGCAGGCAACCAGCACCGGCGCTGTAAACGGCATAAGCGGAAATGTGGACATTGATTTTCAGTTCAAGGATTTCACCTCTGTGATTCCGGCTAATACGTGGAGGACGATCAACGGGCAGACCTACTATTACCAGAACTATGCAAAGCAGAAGAACAACTGGATTCAGGATGACGGCGCATGGTACTATATGAACGGGGACGGTTTGGTGTCCAGGGGCTGGCTCAACCAGTCCGGCAAGTCTTACTATCTGGATGACTCTACCGGTAAGATGGTAACCGGCTGGAAATCCGACAGCGGAAAATGGTATTACTTCGGCAGTTCAGGGGCCCTTTCAAAGGGCTGGATCAATGACAGCGGAACCTGGTATTACAGCAATCAGGAGGGCGTGATGCAGACCGGCTGGCTGGATGACGGCGGTGAGCGGTATTACCTTAAGGGATCCGGGGCAATGGCAACGGGCTGGCGTGAGATGGATGGGGCCTGGTATTACTTTGAAGGTTCCGGACGTATGGCGAAGGGCGTCATCGATGTGGGCGGACTCCACTACTATATGGATCCATCCACAGGACGTATGGCGGCAGGCACCACTGTGGACATAGGCGGCGTGGCTTACAATGCTGACGCAAGCGGAGTGCTCAGCCAGGTTGTTCAGGAAACGGGAAATGAGACCGGGGACAGCCAGACAGGAAATGTACAGACCCAGGCGCCGGACGGCAGCCAGGGAGGACAGGCGCCCCAGCCTTCACAGAGCAGCGGCGTATCAGGCCAGGCACCGGGATCAGGCCAGGCTGTCACAGGCACATCCGGCGGACCGGGCGTAGTGGTCACACCCATAGGAACAGCACAGTAGAAGTCAGGGCTTAAGAATACATTCTATATGATGTATGTTCAGCGGCGCCGGGAGCAGTCCCGGCGCTGTTTTCTTTTTTGCACACGTTTTTAAAAGGATGTGGAAGGCGGAAAAAGGTAAAAGCATTTTTACATTGTCCCCGCACATATACTGGATAGATAAGGATGTGAAATAAGAGAGGGAAAAACAGGGTGAAGCTGATAAATAAGTCAAAACTCCTGGCAGCTGTCTGCATAATGGACCTTCTGCTGCTGGGCGGCCTTATCCATGCGGCGAGGGGGGAAATGCCGGCCCATGTGGCCGCTGACGAGGGCTCCTGGGTCAGGGCGG
>JAJQEA010000105.1:8161-12433 GCA_021201905.1 Clostridia bacterium | reverse complement strand
ATGTCGAGGGCAGAGTTATTATTTAATCGGATGGAACAGCGTATGAAATATGTATATCCTGTTTATAGTGGATATCTGTGCGAGGCAGCTAATATTTGGAATGTGCGCAGAACAGCCGAGGGCCTGGTGTTTCAACGGACAAAGGGACATTACTGTAGAATTGCATTGAAAATGTCAGAAATGTATCTTCCGGCCTATATGTTATTGGCAGCACTGCTGCATGATCAGGAGCGGGATGTACTAATTCAGGATATTCCGAGAACTATGCCGGAAGAGCACAGAATAAAGCTTATGCAGGTGTTACAGTATTATCATGATTTAGAGGATACCATAGCAACATCGGGAGTGATGGAAAAGCTTTTGACTGATATGGGGGATGTACACTATCTGGCACTAATACTTTTGTTTGCAAAAAAGTTGGATTTACTTCGGGTGCGGAGCCGCAAGGTGCTGGCTAATGAGTTGGAGTTAACAAGAAAGTATCTTGTATTATGGGCCAGAACTTTGCATATACGGTATTTCGAGAAGGAGTTCAGGGAAGTTGAATTTCGTATTGTTTGTAAAGAGCATTTTCAGGAGGCAGATATTCTTTTACAAAAATTATATTCTGTCAATTCAGAATCAGCCAAAAGCTTAGAGGAGGATATTGACTGCGATATTTTTGAGCTAAAGTTCATCAATAAACTCAGAAAATCGGAATTTTATAACCAGTTAAGTGATAAAGGTTATACTGTTTCTGTAGAAGACTATAATAATCCTGTCATATATGAAATTCCATTGTATAATGTTTATCTTTTAAATAGTGAATCCGAATCTATATATATGAGAAGGAAATCTGAAGAGTGGGTGAAGTATTATTTGGATAGCCTTGTCAAGAAGGGATATTTGCTGCTGGGATATAAAGATGAGACAGAAAAATATCTTCCTCATTTCATACTGCAGGGAAAGCGGGGAGTACGGTACCGTATATTCATCAGCACAACTGAATTATGTAAACGTTATTTTTATGGTTCCAAAATACAGGAGTTTTCAGAAGAAAAATGGCATGGTAAGCTGAAATCAGGCATTATAGTTTATGACAAAGAAAAAAAGCCCCATGAGTTCGATGAAAAATTGACAGCCCTGGACTTTGCCTTTCATATCCATAAAGATATTGGACTATGTGCAAAGCAGGCCATTATTAATGACGAAGTGAAACCGTTAGAAACCATCCTTAAACATGGAGATACAGTTACAATCATCAGTCAATCAGAGGTAGATAATCAGAAATATAGTGCTGAACCGGGCTGGATGAGGTTTATAAAAACACAGAAGGCAAAAGAATATTTAATTCGTTATTTAGAAATGAGATTTTCGGAACTTGAAGGAAGGTCTAAAATGTGAATTAGTTTGGAGGAAAACTTAAATAATCAAAGCTGTCACGCCAGACTTTTAAATTGGTATGACAGCTTTTTATATGTGTACTATTGCAATATCCGTGCCCCGGACTCCGGCGCAACCGTATCCTTCTCGGCATTCCAGATTCCGTCGCTTCCCAGCCAGTAATATAAATCCTGGTCAGATGATTTCACATAACAATCAGATTCCATATACCCATTATGTCCAAAATAATACCAGTTGTCGCTGATGCAGCGCCAGCTGTTTTCCGGGCAGACGTTGTTTGGATATACATAACGCCAGCCGGAGGAGGTCTTATCCCATTTTCCGTTGGTGATAAACCAGGTATCTTCGGTGCGGATGGTCAGGGGTTCTGAGTTGTCTGTCCATGGTCCGGCCTGGGAGCTGTAGGTGCCCAATGCCCGTACGGTGAATGTGTAATTTCCCTCTACATTGATGTAGGAACTGAAGTCATAGGTGGATTCAGACGTCTTTTGGGTGGTTACCAGTATTTTGTCCCGGTACAGGCGCACTTCGTAGTTTTTGGCCCCGTTTACCTTATCCCACACAGCGGTGGTCTGGTTCCAGCTGATGGACGTGGTAACAGGAAGATTGCCGTCTATGGCAGGCAGATACACCTGAAGGATTAAAGCGCTGCCATCTTCGTCCTTTTCAGCGGTTTTAAACTGGGCTCCGCAGCCGGTAAGAGAGAAAATGCTGCGTTTGGTGCTGGAAAAGTAGTATCCGTCCTTTGCAGAGAGCTCCACCTCCACAACAGGCCTCTCGCCATAGTCCCACTGGTCGTCCTTTTTGTCGTACACGGCTCCTTCCACCTTGAATTCACTGTTGCTGGATACCGCATATACATTGCCTACCAGTTCGCCGCCTTTTGGGGCTGTGTCCCAGGAAAATGTCAAGGGTATGGATGTGATTGCTTTTTCCTGCCCATAGGCGGAGAACAGAGTGCCCATGGAGAGGAAAGCTGCCAAGGCTGCGATAATGAGTGATTTTTTTGCCATTGTATATCCCTCCTTGTTGGTTCCGGAAAATTGACTGCCAGTATACATGTTACTATTACTATTATACTGTATTTTGAGGTGGAATTACAAGTTTTATTTGATAATAATATTGAACTGTCCGTAATAAACCTGCTACATTGGACCAATTGGAGATGGATATGGATTTATGCATATCCTGGGAAGGCAGGCGGCATACTAATCATGGAGGTGATATCTTATGAGTCCAAAGGAATTAAATTATATTGAGGATGCATTAGGCCATGAGCAGTTTTTGATGAACCAGTGCCAGGAAGCCATCCAGAATCTGCAGGATCCCGTTCTTAAAAATCAGGCGCAGCAGATGGAGCAGAAGCATAGGCAGATTTTTGACAGTTTTTATAATCTCGTATAAGGAGGAAGCAGAGAATGGATGACAAGTGTATTATGGAGAACCTTCTTCTCACCGAGAAGGGGGTATGCGACCTGTATGTTCACGGAACCATCGAGTCTTCCACGGCTAATGTGCATCAGACCTTTAACCAGGCGCTGAATGACAGCTTGTGTATGCAGGATGATATCTATAAGCAGATGTCCGCTAAGGGTTGGTACCAGATGGAGCAGGCGGAACAGCAGAAAATCATGAAGGTAAAGAATCAGTTTGCAGGTATGTAATCCGGCCTGCCTGGGGTTTTGAGAGACTGATTGGGGAAAAGACGTTAAGACATGGAATGGTCCGTGGCTTAACGTCTTTTTTTGTGGGGCAGTGTTGCCTAACGGTGCTGTCCAACGGTGCCATCTAATGGTGCCGGGTAACGATGTTACTCGACGGTGCTGTCCGACGGGGCCGTTTGATGGTGCCGGCCAACGGAGCTGTCGAACTATGCCATCCGACGGAGTCATCCAATGGTGCCGGCCAACGAGTCATCCAACGGTGTCGGCCAACGGAGCTGTCCAATGGTGTCGGACAACAGTGCTGTCCAACGGTACTGCCCAACGGAGCCGGCCAACGGAGCTGTCCAATAGTGCCACCCAACAGTGCCGCCTAACCGCACCTCCCAGCTATGCCGTCCACCCGTCCATCCATGCCATTTATACTCATGCTGCCTTGACACAGTGTATCATGGCAGCATGAGTATAATCTGAAGGAGGACCATTGCAGAGATGAGATTATTTGATCTGGACAGTTACAACATGGAAAATGACAGAACATTTTTAAAAAGTATTGAGGAGCATGTCAGAGACCCGTATATCAAGGAGCGACTGATTAACAGGTTGGAGTGGTACATGGTCATGGCTAACCGATGCCAGCTTTTTTATTATATGGCAGCCTGTATGGGAATTGTTATGCCAACGCTCATACTTCTTTTGAATTCCATTCCGGGAAATATGCTTTCCGATGGGATGCGGCAGCTGTGTATCACAGCATTATCCGGATTGTCGGGAATCATTGGAGGTCTGTCCGGTATTTTCGGATGGCACGAAAATATGATTCGGTACCGTTCCAATGCGGAGCGTTTGAAAAGCGAGACTTCGTTTTACATGCTGGGTGTTGGAAACTATAAAGACCGGAAACAGAGAGACCAGATGTTTCTAAATGCACTGGAGGATTTGTCTCTGAAAGAGAATCAGATGTGGCAGAAGGAGGAGAGCAGCCATCCGTCCTACAGGCAGGACCAGAGTGGAAAGCGAAGGCCCAATGTATAAACGAGGTAAGCTGGAGGATATTTGCGGCAAAGGCTATGGGAATCAGTTGTAGGCAGAGTCTGTAGATATCATAGCCAGAAGCCATGGAATGAGGTAATCGAGAGAGTATATGAAGCGGATGCATAGAGAGAATACATGAAGCGAGTGTATGGAGAGAGTACATGAAGCGGATACATGAAGCGAGTACATGGAG
>JAJQEA010000105.1:0-8061 GCA_021201905.1 Clostridia bacterium | reverse complement strand
TGAAGCGAGTACATGGAGTGGGTACATGAAGCGGGTATATGGATCGGGTACAGGGAGCGGGTACATGAAGCAAGTACATGAAGCGGGTACATGAAATGGGTACATGAAGCAAGTACATAGAGCGGATGCATAGAGCAAGTAAATGAAACGACCGGCAATCATCAAACAATACCGCTTCAAAAACAACAGTAGGAGGAATGACAATTATATGAATGACAAAAAACAAGATATAAAACAAGCTGATACATACATAAACAATCCTGCTATAGAAAACAGGGAATTTGCATTGCAGAAACGCCTGCGGCAGTGTTCTCCCAGCCTTCACAAAAATTATTTGGAGGCTTCCACTGGTGCCTGCATGATGCTGGACCGGTACAGGACCGTATTTCCGCAGTATACGGACCACAGCAGCCTGCATTGCCTGAATATCATGAATCTGGCCGGGCAGTTGGTGGGAGATTGTCTGCTGCAGATGAATGGAAGTGAGCTGTATGTGCTTCTGACAGGAATTCTGTTCCATGATTTGGGCATGGGGATCTCGAAGGCTGATTTTGAGAGTCTGGCCCCTGTCTTGTGCGGGGAGCTATATCCCGCCAAGGGCAGAGAAGCGGAGCTGATTCGGGAGTTCCATCAGGAATTCAGCGCCCTGCTGGTGGAAAAATACAGTGATATTTTCGAGATTCGGAAAGAGTATGTGTTTCCTGTGATGCAGGCAGTGAGAGGACACAGAAAAACGGATTTATGGGATGAAAATGCCTTCCCGTTTCGTTTCAAATAGGGACTGAGTTAGTCAGCCTTCCTTATATTGCGGGGATTATACGTTTGGCAGATGAGATGGATCTGTGCCATGACAGAAACAGTGCCCTTGGAGGGGAGACACAGACGATTTCAGATTCTTATAGCCAGTTGGTCTGGAGAACCCATGACACGGTTAAGGGAATGGAGCTTACAGAGAAGGAATGTATATTGTATGCAGAGGGTGGGGACAGAGACACCTGGGAGGAACTGAAAAGATGGGCGTGTAAATTGCAGAAAACAATGGATGAGGTGGAGCAGGTCATTACATCCAGAACACCCTTTTTCCTGCCTAAAAGAATGGTCCGAATTGTTAGAATGGTTCCCTGCCTCTAAAGACAGGGGGAGGATATGGATTCAGGAACACAATATGCCATTCATGCCGGTAATCATTCAAAGGATGCCGTCAAGGCGCAGCTGGTACCATTTTAGCGGTATGATGGCTTTGCAGTCATCCGGAGGGCTGTATTGAGGATAGAGCGAATACAAAAAATTCAGAAAAGGAGAACAGCAGTATGAATAACAACACATTAAAAGCTTCAATCGGTATTGAGTTTTCCCTGATTGGGACCCAGCTTCATGCTATGTATGAAAAAAATGAGGGAGGATACGCAGTTCTTTTGATTCCGTCGGAACAGACGCCGGACAGCGGCATTTCCGTAAAGGATCTGATTGACGATATCAAGAAGATGGCCAAGGGTGTGGCAGGCAGTGATACTGCCGTGGATACGACCCAGCTTGAGACAGCCATGACCGAGGCTGCCAAGGAGGGCGGAGGTTCCACATCCATGAAGCTGGAAGACATTGTAATCAAGCTTCAGATGGCTTATCTGTACATCTGTAAAAAGGGAGAGGATTCTGTTCTGGAGTATGCGTTTCAGCTGCAGGTAGTGACAGAGGGCCTGGTACCGGAAACCATTAAGCCCATTGTGGATGTGACGAACCTTTCCATTTCTGTCTGGAATACGGACAGAAAGAAAGTAGTGGACAAGATGGCTCTGATTACGGTGGACGAATACCTGGGCGTGGCCGCACTGCCGGACAAGAGTCAGGCCGCTAAGTAGCGCAGGCCGCATTTAAAGCATCACATTAAGCAATATACAAAGCATCATGGAATGATTGCAGGAGAGGAGCGGCAGGAATGAACCAGAGGCAGATGTCGTGCAGCATAGCCGTGGAGGGCGCCGTCAGGGGGTGTCCGGCCAGGCTGGCTGTCTGGTATGATAAGAGCGAAATGTCTTTTTGCGGGGAACTTCAGATGGACCAGAGGGGGCCTGCGGGATTATTGGAGGCTGTGGATGGTGAAATGGCTTCCAAATTCGGAGCATATGCCTCCGGTCTGGTCCATGCTTCCAATAAGCGAGCCACTCTTTCCTGCATTCATGGAATCACAGCCCTGGGTTATGGAGAACCGGGGCTGTATTTTAAGGCAGCAGCAGGCAGGGGAAGCGCGGCTATTCTTTTTTCATTTTCAGCAGATAGTAATAAGGGAAACGCGCAGGTATCCTCCCTTATGGATGCAGTGAAGAAAGCTGCGGACTTTTTTGGAATGAAGCAGTTTTATTTCTTCGGACGTGTGGGAAAGGGGCTGAGTCCCGGCGATTTAATGGAAGGGGCGCCGGGAACAGAGGCTTTTCCGGATCAGATTGACAGGTGCAGCCTTCTGACCTACTCCCATTTAAAACTAAATGGCGACAGCGTGTTTGAGAGGGCGGTCAGGGAGCTGTTTGGCCTTAAGGAGGCACAGCTTTTTCTGGGAGCAGGTGAGGATGGGTTTCTGTGTGTGGCGGCAATCCCGTCGAGCAAAAACAGTTTTATGGAGAGCAGGAACATGTGTCTGGCAGTTGGGCTTAGTACCAGCGCCCTGACCCTGGCCCTTCAGGGATCCTTTCGGTTTGCCTTTGTGCCGGATATGGAATTTCATGTAAACTGCGGCATATCCAGGACCCGATTTATGGTGGAGGCCTTTGGGGAGGTCAGGAAGCCCATTCCTCTGGCAGGCCCGTTTTCCATAGGGGATACCTGTCTGGCCATAGGGTTTGACCAGGGGCCGTCCTTTGCTATGTTTACCAATCTTTATATACGGGAAATTCACCTGTTTGGGGCTGTGATGCTTACCGTGGCCGGATCGGTTCCAAAGCTGGATTTACTGTCGGCAGCAGTCAGCGACCTGTCCATTCCCATTTTAGTGAAAAATCTGCTGGGGCTTTCTTTTGACGGCCTTGACAGCATTGATTTTATCCGTATATTAGGGCTTCCTTTCCAGGACATGCAGGCTTTTGACCGGGAACTGGTTAAGAGCGCGGACGGCTCCCGGCTGGCAGAGGCATTTAACCAGAGAGTCCATGATAACAGTTTGGTATTGGAGAAGGATCAGGTAAAGGCTTCTCCCTTTGGGGATGGGGTGGACCTGGTGGACCAGCGGCGGATGCGCCATTATTACATAGACGGTTCAGGCGGCATCAAGCTTACAGCCCAGTTTTATTATGCAGATGTGAATACCAGGCTGGGCAGTTACACGGTGGAACGGGGAATTTTTGTATGCGGTGTTGTTGAGATTTTTAAGGTCAGGTTCGAGGTCCTGTTTTCCTTCCAGGAGGGAGATGGAGTGCTGGCATACGGACGGATACCGGAGGTGAATCTGGGGTTCCTGAAATTGGGGCCCTCCAAAGCCGGCCAGGAGTCCGGGGAAACCCTTCCTGTGCCTGGGGACAGTGTGCTGAGGCAATTTATGGGTAAGGAGCAGCGGGGTATCGTATTCTTCCTGTCCGCGGGCAAGAAGGATGTGACGTTCTATCTGGACGGAAGGATTGAATTGCTGTCCATCCTGTATTTTGAGACCAGAATTATTTTCTGCAAGGGGCTAATATCCATTGATGTGCGGTTTAACTGGCTGGCGATTTTTGATGTAAGCATCCATCTGAAGGTGAATTACCAGGATTTTAACTGGGGCGGATTTGAATTCCGTCTGGTGATTGATACATCCAAGCTGGCGGAGAAACTGAAGGCAGTACAGGAGAGCATCAACAGAGCCATTGACCGGCTCAGGAATAAGATTAAGAATGCCACCAGGGAGATTGACAGGGCCCAGGCCCATGTAAATGAGCTGTATGGACAGATTGATTCCCTGAACCGTAAAATTGAGGACTGCAAACAATCCATCAGAAATGCCAAGTGGTGGAAGAAGGCGTTTGTGGCCATTGCCAAGGGAATTGAGATAGGAGCCTATGAGGTGGCCAAGGCCGGAGTATATGTGGCAATCGGGGTGGCCACAGCTGCCCTTCAGGTGGCTAAAGCCGCGGTGCAGTTGGCAGGTAAGGTTGGAGAGGGTGTCATGAAAGCGGTAAACACCGTGATACAGGGGGCATTGTCGTTCTTCTATATCAACCGGCTGGAGCTGTACGGCAAGGCGAATATGAGCGAGCAGGAATTCAGGGCATCCATTGAGTTTGTTGCCTTGGGAAAGACTTACCGGTATGAGACAAAAATGGGCCACTCTGCGCTGAAATCCGATGCGGCAGGTACGGTATCAGGCAATATGAACGGGCAGATGAAAAATGATTTGGACCACATTGAGGACGGGGCTTTCCGCAGCAATTTCAGGCGGTACAGTCACGAAACATATACCATAGAGGAACAGTGCAGGCGCCTGGCGGGAGCCAGGGAGCAGATGAAATCTTCCACAAGGCTGATGCGTTCCATGCAGGAAGCTTATATCCGGGAGTTTAGCGAACCTATGTCTGACTTTGACCAGATGAACCAGGAGTATATGAACGCTCTGGACTGTGTGGGCGGTATTCTGACTACGGGGGAGCAGGCCGGGGATGTGAAGGCGCTGTCCGGCTCCATGGGCGGATTAAAGCGTAAGATTACCCTGAAAGAAAAGGAGGGTGTGTTCCGGGATGAGGAGCTGTCTGAGCTGAAGGATGTTATTCACAATTATGACCAGGCAAAGCTTTTGTATGATGAGGTAAAGAAGAGTATGTCTGCGGTTGAGAGCCAGAGGAAACAGATGCTGGCGTATGCCAAGCTTCAAAAGCAGAAGACTGGTGAGCAGAAACAGAAGAAGGCGCTGTCCCCGGCGGAGGGAAGTATGGAGCGCGTGCTGAATAAGACCGAGGAAGCCATGTACCGCAGCTTCCCTGTGGACCGCAGCGGCAAGAATTACATTAATCTATCCCGTGAGGGATTGATTCACCAGTATATGGACGAGGCGAGGCAGGAATTTGGGGCCCGGACGTCTGAGAACGTGCGTGTAATGAGGAACAGGAGCCGCAAGGGCAGATATGACAGCAGGCTGTAGGCTGCGGGGCGGCATGATGGGATGCGGTAACATGCGAAGTAATCAGACATAACATGGCAAAGGTACGAAACACCAGATTATTTTTATAGTCATAATAAAAAGGAGATTGGCAGATGGAACAAAAAAGAAAGAGAGTCTCAACGCCGCGAATCGCGGCGGCCCTCAGCGCCTTGCTGGCAGGAGCGGCTCTCTATACGGTAAGCGGCTCTGAGCGCCAGGGAATCCAGGTAAAGGAATATGCAGAGGCGGCAGAGGCGGCAGACAGTACAATCATGGTTTATATGAACGGAAGCGACCTGGAGGGGGATTATGGCGCTGCCACAGCGGACCTTTGGGAAATGATGGATGTATTGAAGGTGATGGAGCAGGAAGGGAAATCTCCTTCCCTCCATGTGGTGGTTGAGGCAGGCGGGTCCACACGGTGGGCGCTGGATGAGATGGATGGTGTACCCTACGCCAGATTTTCCCTGACAGGAGATGGAATATCCTCCATGGAATCCATGGAAATCAGGAACATGGGGGAAGCGGATACACTGACGGATTTTATCAACTACGGCGTCCAGTCGTATCCGGCCAACCATTATGGGTTGATTCTGTGGAATCATGGAGGCGGTCCGGTGGGGGGATACGGAAGCGACAGCCATTTTGACGGGGATGGGCTCTCCTTGGAGGAGATAAGGGAGGCTTTGGACCATTCTGTTATGGCAGACAGCGCCTTTGACTTTGTGGCGTTTGACGCTTGTCTTATGGGAAGTGTGGAGATTGCAGGCTGTCTGGAGGAAAATGCCGATTATGTCATTGCATCTCCGGAGCTGGAACCTCAGGATGGATATGATTACAGATGGATGACGGCTCTGGGGGACAGCCTGCCCCCTGATATGGAATGGGGAGAGGCGGTGGGCCGGTCCATGGTGGAGGTATATGATGCCTACTATGCATCGGGCACTGCGCCTGTTGCAATGAGCCTTTTGGATATGAAGGAATATCCGGCATTTCATGAGGTATTTCATCAATATGTGGACGGGATACCGGAGTCACTGCGGGAAGAGCTGTACGGAGAACTGGGAAGAGACAGAATGCAAATGCTGGCATTTGGCAGCAGGCAGGCGGGCGGTTCTCCGGAGCTGGTGGATGTGCTGGAATTCCTGGATGCCTGCCAGAGGGTATATCCGGATGAAAATGCCTTTCAGACATTGAAGGATCAGATGGGGAGACTTGTGGCGGAACAATGGGCGAAAGGCTATCCCGTGAATCCAAGCGGTCTGACAATATACCTGCCAAGCGGTTCCAATCCCTATCTGGGTGAGGATTTGGAAACGTATGACACCACGGGATTCTGCAGTGCCTACAGGCAGCTGACAGACGGTTATGCAGCGTATCTGGCCCGGGAAAGCGGTGTGGAATGGGGAAATATCAGTGCACATAAGGACGGCACCGTGGAAATCAGCATAGCCCCTGAGGATGTTTCCGATGTGACGGGAGCGTACTTGGCTGTGTTCTGTCCTGTGGGGGATGATGAAAGTTATTACCTTCTCTGTACCGACAGTGATGTGGTTATTGGCGTGGACGGAACCCTGCGGGCAGCGCCGGAGGGTAGCTATATGGGGATGAAGGGCCAGGTACTTTGTCTCATAGAGACCATGAACCTGGATGCATACACGGAATATATGGCCCCGGTGCTCTATAACGGGGAGTTGTGCACCATGCGTATAGGATTTGACGAGGAGCATGAAGACGGGCAGATTCTTTCCGTGACACCGGCAGGCCAGACCTCTGAGGCTGCAAAGCAGATTTATGAGTTAAAGGAAGGTGACCGGGTGACTCCGCTTTATCTGGTTGAGCGCATGGAGGATGTGGAAGATGTGAAGGATGTGGAAGGTGTGGTGGAGGAAGAACCCGGTAATCCTGGTAATCGCAGTAATTCTGGTAATCGCAATAATCCCGGTAATCTTTCCGGACAAACCACAGAAGACCGGTACTACACAGACAGTTACTATATGGGAACTGAATTTAATATAGAGGAACCGGACGATATGCTGTTAGAGACAGTGCCGGTATCCGGGGACGGATATCTTTACGGCTTCATGCTGATGGATGTTCGGCAGAATATTTACTATACGGATTTTATCGGCATGGGGACAGAAGATAACGGTTCATGAACAGAGAGAGGAGAAAATGAATCATGAGTAAGACAAGCAGGGAACTGATTGAATTTTGTAAGGGAAAGCTGGGCACGCCATATGTGTTCGGCATGAAGGGGCAGGTCCTGACGGAAGCGCTGCTGCAACAGCTGGCAGCGGAGAATCCCAAGGTCTATACATCCCAGTACATAACTAAGGCGCGCAGCTTCATGGGAAAGCATTGTACGGATTGTTCCGGCCTGATTACATGGTGTACCGGCATATTGAGGGGAAGCACCAATTATAAGGAGACTGCCTGTAAGGTGCAGCCCATAGGGACATTGAATGAATCAATGACAGGCTGGGCCCTTTGGAAACCAGGTCACATCGGGGTGTATATTGGAAATGGGAAATGCATTGAGGCTAAAGGAATCAATTATGGCACAGTGGAGACAAGAGTGCAGGACACACCCTGGGTCAGTGTGCTGAAACTCAAGGACATTGATTATTCAGAGCAGGTATGGGAATCACCGGCCCAATCACCCCATCCCACTGGGTGGGTCAAGGAAGAAGGAGGGGTCCGCTTTTATCTGGAACCGGAATGGTATGTGTCCAATGACTGGTATCAGGACAATGGGCAGTGGTTCTGGTTTGACGGTTCGGGTCATGCTGTGAGGGATAACTGGTATCTTTATAAAGATAACTGGTACTATTTTGGGTCGGATTTTGCAATGGTTACGGGGATTCAGCTTATCAAAGGAAAGCCCTATTACTTTAACCGGGATGGACAGATGGCGAAGTTTGGTACACGTTTTATGGTGCAGGTGGACAAAAAACGGCGTT
>JAJQEA010000417.1:10047-12491 GCA_021201905.1 Clostridia bacterium | reverse complement strand
CCCCCCCCCCCCCCCCCCCCCCCCCCCCCCCCCCCCCCCCCCCCCCCCATATTTATATTTCTGTAACATGTGATAGTTCCAACACATGTGGACGTACCGGACAGTATCCCACGGTATTTTAGGCGGCTTTATAGCGTGCTGTATTAGGAAATGTTCTAAATCGGATCATATCTAAATAATTTATATTATAAATAGCATATCATGTTGTCTGACAACATGTCAATAATAAAATACTTCGATTTTTCAAATCGCCATTTATTCCAAAATGCCATCGAAAAAATATACATAATGCATAAAAATATACTGTAATTTAAAAATCTATTGACATATTATGAAAAAATAGTTATCATGTTATCAGACAACATGATAACCGCAAAACATATAAGATTAAACAAATATTGAAAGTGAAAAGGAGAACATCAAATGACAAGAAATGAGTTTACGCAGAAGTACGGACAGATTTTATGCCCCCTGGTGACACCGTATGACACCAATGAAGAGGTGAACTACAAGGCCTATGAAGATTTAATCGAATATTTGATTCAAAATGACCTTTGTGACTCATTAATCGTGACTGGAACAACAGGAGAGGCGTCTCTGCTTACATTTGATGAGAGAGTCAGATTAATGGAAACAGCACTTAAGGCTTCGGCTGGCAGGAAACCTGTGATAGCCGGTACAGGATGCGCATCTACCAAGGAAACGATTGCCCTTACAAAGAAGGCTGAGGATTTAGGCATAGAGCTTTGTATGGTAGTTGCACCCTATTACAACAAGCCTACCCAGGACGGCATCTACAACCATTATAAGGCGGTTGCCAATCGTGTAAATATTGATATCCTCCTTTATAATATTCCGATTTTTGTGGGTGTAAATGTGGATGCTCCGACTGTAAGGGAACTTTCAAAAATCAGGAATATCATTGGAATCAAGGATGAGGCAGGCATTAATCCCACCCAGATTACAGATTTTATATTGGCAACAGAAGATATTAACCCGGAATTTGTAATCTTTAATGGAGACGATATTATGCTTCTTCCCACGGTAGTACAGGGCGCCATGGGGGTTGTAAGCGGAGGAGCCCATATCTTTGGACATGAAATCCGTACAATTTTGAAAGCATTTGCGGAGGGTGACCATGATAAGGCTAAGGAACTGTTCGTTCCGCTGTACAGGTTCTGTAAAGCATGCGGACAGAATGGAAGAATTCTTCCGAATTCAATTATGAGACCGGCAATTGAAATGGTAACAGGCATTCCCATTGGGCCGTGCAGAGGCCCGCTGGCCCCTGCAACTGAGGAGGAGAAAAAGATTCTGGTGGACACCATGAGGTCCATAGGAATTAAAATAAACGGATAACCAACGAATGATGAAAGGAAGGGTATTTCGGTATGATGAAAAAACGGTTAGCAGTAAGTTTGGCGGCAGTCATGATTATGGGGTTGACAGCGTGTTCAGGGGGAGGAACAGCAGCAGAAGGGACAAATGTGCCAGCATCCGCTGCTTCGGGACAGCCCCAGGAAGAAAAGACTGAGGGAAGCAGCCCTGAAAAGGAAAACACAGAGACATCGGCAGAATTGGATGGGGAAATCAAGTTTGGTGTAAGCTGTGTCATTACCGGTAACTTTCCGTTGGCAGGCCAGAGAACGAAGGAGGGAATTGACCTGGCTTTGGAACAGATTAATGCCAACGGAGGCGTTATGGGAAAGAAACTGGTATATGTTGCGGAGGACGATCAGAATACGCAGACAACGGCGGTAAATGTGGTTACCAGATTGCTGAATGAGAATGTATGTGCCGTAATTGGACCTCATACATCGGGAAATGCAGCAGCTACCAGTGATTTGTATAAAAATGCCCGGATTCCGTTTATGACCGGCGGTTCCAGTCCTAAATTGGCCGAACTGGATAACCCCTATTTCTTCCGTGTAAGACCTTCAGATACAATCAATGGACAAGTAGCGGCAAGATATGCAATTGATACGCTTGGCGCCAAGAAGATTGGGATTTCCTACAATAATAATGACTTTGGAACCGGAGGAAGAGATGTAATCATTCCTATATTGGAAGCAGACGGTATAGAGTATGTGGCAGTTGGACATAACGCAGGCGATAAGGATTTAACAGGGCAGATGATGCAGTTAAAGAGCGCAGGAGTGGATTGCATTATCTCCTGGACGGATGATGCTGAGGTGGCATTGACCGCCAGACAGCTGTATGAACTGGGATTTGAAGTCCCTGTAATTGCCTCCGCAGGTGTTGTTATGGACCAGGTGCTGAATCTGCTGGAACCGGAGTATGTGGAAGGATGGTATGCCGTAACTGACTTTGTATCAACCAATAATGACAGCACTGTAAAGCAATTCGTGGAGGATTTTAAAGCAAAATACGGTGGGGGGGGGGGGGGGGGGGGGGGGGGGGGGGGGGGGGGGGGGGGGGGGGGG
>JAJQEA010000417.1:0-10037 GCA_021201905.1 Clostridia bacterium | reverse complement strand
GTACGTTTGGTATCCCGTAACTTACTTTTTTTCACCCAAAAATGCATCCATTGTAAACCAATTGGTGTTGTATTTTAAACAAAAATAGGTTTACCCCCCCCCCCGAACTTTATGCATCTACATACTATAGCGCGGCTTATGTGCTGGCAGATGCAATAGAAAGAGCCGGGTCAACTGAACCCCAGGCTGTCAGGGACGCTCTGGCGGAAACAAAGGATATAAAACTTCCGGAAGGTGTATTTTCATGCGATGAAGGAGGAAATATGGTCCATGGCTGTGTCATTGCACAGATTAAGGATAAGGTTCCTGGCATGGTAGATTATGTGACAGTGGAGTAGCAGTCGTTAAAAAATGGATGCAGACAGGAGAAGGGTTTGCATCCATTTTAAACTAAGAGATGGGAGGTCGCAAATGACTTACAGCATTATTATCCAGCTTATTGTAAGCGGTCTTGCTCTTGGATTTATTTATGCGCTGGTGGCCATTGAGTATACTTTGATTTTTAATTCTACAGGCCTGTTGAATTTCAGCCATGATAAATTCATTATGTTAGGGGCATATATCTTCGCAGCCCAATTCCTTATGAGAATGGGAACAAATCCAGTGGTCGGGGTTCTGGCTACGGTTCTCACCATGTTTATATTTGGTGTCCTGGTGGCAACCGGGATTTTTAATCCTCTTCGTAATATGACATCTCCGATTTTTGCCGTTATGGGTACGGTGTTTTTGGGAAGGATTCTCAATGAACTGGCCAGAATCATCTGGGGAGCCACCCTTTTTACGGTTCCTGGATTTCTAAAAGGAACTGTAAAGCTTGGGGATATTGTGATTACGGTAGCAAATATCACTGTGATAGTAGTCTCCATAGCAATTGTCATTCTTTTACAGCTTTTTTTTAATTTCACAAAGACCGGGAAGGCCATGAGATGCGTACAGCAGAACAAGACAGCTGCAACTCTGATGGGAATTAACGTCACCAGAAATATTAATTTGACAATTGCCCTTAGCGCGGCCATCTGTGCGGCTATAGGCATTATGGTGATTCCGTTATTCACTGTGGATTTGACCATAGCTAACATGATTGGGCTAAAGGGATTTGCGGCAGGGGTGTTTGGAAGTTTTGGTTATTTACCGGGAGCGATTTTGGGAGGCGTGGTCATAGGGATACTGGAGAACCTGAGTACACTTGTGATTCCCACATTGTATAAAGACTGTGTGGCTTTTGTGCTGTTAATCGCATGTCTTCTAATCCGGCCCACAGGTCTTCTGGGTCACAGAAAAAAATGATGGAGGTACACATGAATAAATCGACAAAAATGATAGGAATTCTTTTTGGAATATTCCTGCTGGTCCTCATTCCGATTGTTGACAAGAATACCTACCATCACATCGTACTGTGCCAGACGCTGGTCAATATCGTGGTGGTTACCGGATTGAATTTTATAACTGGACTGACCGGACAGATGAATATGGGAACGGCCGGAATCATGGCGCTGGGAGCCTACTCAGCCGCCTTATGCAGTGCCAAATTCCACATGCCGGTTGTGGTGGGATTTATAGTTGCCATCCTAATGGGCATTTTGATTGGAAAGGGTCTGGGATATCCCAGCCTGCGCTTAAAAGGCGCATATCTTTCTCTCACAACCATTGGTTTCAGCGAGATTACCCGCCTTATTCTCACTAACTGGGTGGGGCTGACCGGAGGAACTATGGGTGTACAAAACATACCATGGATTAAACTTTTCGGAATAGAACTAAATACATCATTTAGAATCTATTATTTTTATCTCGCTATCGTGATCATCATCACTATTATGGCATACCGAATCGTGCATTCCAAATGGGGGAGGGTATTCAAGGCAATACGGGATAATGTGGAGGCTGTTGAGTCCTGCGGTATCGATATTGCGCAGATGAAGATACTTGCATTTACCCTGGCCACCATTCTGGGATGCTTTGGGGGAGCCATGTATACACATATGATGGGATATATCAATCCAACCACCTTTGTGCAGGATTTGTCGGCAAACTATCTGGCTATGATGATGATTGGCGGTATTGGCACTGTAGGGGGGAATGTGATTGGCGGTGCGGTCATCACGATTTTGCTGGAGTTCCTGCGATTCATGGAAAGCTATTACTGGCTGGTATTCAGCGTGATTGCCCTGCTGTTCGCGATATTCCTGCCCAATAGCATTGTCTCTCTGTTTACCCATACAGGCCCCTTTGGGAAATTTGGTCTTGTAAAACGCCTGTGCAAAAAGGAGGGAGAATAGGTGATGAATGACGATACAATTTTAAAGCTGGATCACATTACAAAAAGATTCTCCGGCCTTGTGGCAGTCAATGATCTGTCCCTGGAAATGAAAAGAAGAACCATACATGCCCTGATAGGGCCAAATGGTTCGGGAAAGACAACCACGGTCAATCAGATTACCGGGACATATGCCCCCACGGAAGGGGAGATATTTTATAAGAATACATGCACAACCCATATGCAGCCGTACCAGATAGCCCGTTTAGGCATAAGCCGGACGTTCCAGAATCTAAAATTATTCCAGTCCATGACAGTCATGGAAAATCTGATGGTTGGAGGCCATCAGATGACACAATTAGGTATACTTAAGTTTCTTTACCGCTTCAGGGAAGCTGGAAGAGAGGAACGGATACTCATGGAAAGGGCAGAGGAAGTGCTGGAATATATAGGCCTTGAGGATATCAGGGATGTGAATGTAAAGAATCTCCCTTACGGAAAACAGAAAATGACAGAGTTCGGGCGGGCATTGATGCTGAAACCGGATACGCTTATTTTAGATGAGCCGGCCGCCGGACTGAATCCAACCGAGCGGAAGGAATTTGTGGATATTATACTCAAAACCTTTGATTCAGGAGTGGACATCTTCCTGATTGAACATAACAGGGATGTGGTTATGAATATTTGTACCAATATCACGGTGTTAAATTTCGGAGCGAAAATTGCGGAGGGGACTCCGGATGAAATACAGAATAACGACGAGGTAATCAAAGCATATCTTGGAGACCGCTATAAGCCTATCATGCATATTAAGGAGGAGGTGTTGGCACATGCTGAAAGTAAATAACATCAACGTATACTACGGAAAAGTAGAGACATTGTTCAACGTTTCCTTTGAGGTGGGTGATGATGAGATTGTGTCCCTGATTGGGGCAAACGGAGCGGGAAAGACCACATTAATGAAAACCATTGTTGGTATCAACCGCACCGCACAGGGATCAATTGAATATAACGGAAAGGCAATCCATAACCAAAAGCCTCATAAGTCCATTTTCGATGGAATTGTATATGTACCTGAGGGACGGGAGGTATTCCCTCAGATGACTGTGCTGGAAAACCTGGAGATGGGAGCATTCAGCAAACGGTATTCAAAAGGGGAGATGGCAGACCGTGTGGCTGAGGTATACGACCTGTTTCCCAGACTGAAGGAGAGGTCCAAACAGGCTGCCGGAACCATGAGCGGCGGTGAGCAGCAGATGCTGGCTATAGGAAGAGGAATGATGAGCAATCCCAAACTTCTTATGTTTGACGAACCCTCCCTGGGACTGGCTCCGGTCATTGTAGATGAGATGTTTCGGGCAATTATACATATCAATGAGATGAAAAAGACTCCGATTGTAATTGCAGAGCAGAACGCCTTTATGGCTATGGGGATTTCCAACAGAACTTATGTGCTGGAAGTGGGACATGTGGTCAACCACGGAAAAAGCTCGGTTCTTCTGGACAGTCCGGAGATTAAGAAGGCATACCTGGGCGGATGATGGAGGCGGCGATGAGATTAGGTCTGGAGGGAAAAACGGTAATCATTACCGGCGGGGCCGGAGGAATCGGAAAAGAAGCTGCAAAGGCGTTCCTGAGGGAAGGGGCAGCTGTTGCCGTTTTTGCGAGAACGAAAGAAAAGGTCGATAATTTTTTGCGGGAGATGCACGGACAGGGGTTTCAAAAAGTTTACGGAGAGGTCCTGGATGTGACGGATCAAGAGGGTGTACGCTGCTTCTTGGAAACCGTATGTCAAGAATTCGGTACTGTGGATGTGTGGATTAATAATGCCGGTATTGCCATAGATAAACCATTTTTAGAGTATACGGAAAATGAGTGGGACACCATCATGAATACGGATCTAAAGGCGGTGTGGAATTGCATTCGACTGGTAGCTCCCATTATGATGAAGCAGGAACGGGGCGTGATTATCAATATATCCAGCTTTGCGTCGAAAATTCCCAGCGCAGGGGGTGCCATATATGGGGCAGCTAAATCAGGGGTTTCCAGTCTTACCAGAACACTGGCAGCCGAACTGGCCCCTTATCATATCCGTGTTCTGGGGGTTGTGCCAGGAATGATTGATACGGAAATCAGCAAAGCCAATATAGAGGAGAATGGGGAGCAGCTGGTTCAGAATGTATCTCTGGGACGCCTGGGCACAGCAGAAGATTTGGCAGGACCCATTGTCTTTCTTGCATCTGAACAGGCGGAATATATGTCCGGCTTTGATTTGGAGGTAACAGGAGGTAAATTTGCCGTACAGAATACCAGGTGGGCTTGGAAGGCAAAGGAGAGTCTGATATAAAAACAGCATAAGGAGGAATGATTGAATGGAGTATACAGACAGATATATAGGGGAGTATCCAATTATCGGAATCAGACCCATTATTGACGCAAGGCAGGGAATGCTGGATGTAAGAGGTTCACTGGAGGAACAGACCATGAACATGGCCAGGGCAGTCAAGGAACTGTTTGAGCAGAATGTGCGGTATTCCAACGGTCAGCCGGTTCAGGTAGTGCTGGCAGACAGTACAATAGGGCGCGTTGCTGAAGCAGCGGCCTGCGCACATAAGTTTAAAAAGCTGGGGGTAGATATCACCCTTTCAGTAACGCCGTGCTGGTGTTATGGTTCTGAGACTATGGATATGGACCCTATGACCATCAAGGGCGTATGGGGATTGAATGCCACGGAGCGTCCGGGAGCCGTGTATCTGGTTTCTGTATTGGCAGCCCATGCCAGGAAAGGGCTTCCTGCTTACGGAATATATGGCAGACATGTGCAGGAAGCAGATGACCCGGAGATACCGGAAGATGTAAAGGAAAAATTACTCCGTTTTGCAAGAGCATCCGTTGCAGCTGCATCCATGCGGGGAAAATCATATCTGCAGATTGGATCCATGTGTATGGGAATATCCGGTTCCAGCATTGACCCTGATTTCTTTGAGGAATATCTGGGGATGAGGGTGGAGTCAGTCGATGAGGTGGAAATTCTCAGGAGAATTGATAAGGGTATCTATAATCACGGTGAATATGAGAGAGCTCTGCTCTGGACCAAAGAAAACTGCAGGGAAGGACTGGACAAGAATCCGGAATTTGCCAGGCATAGCAGGGAAAAGAAGGATAAAAACTGGGAATTTACAGTGAAGTGCGCACTCATTATCAAGGATTTAATGAGCGGCAATCATACATTTTCGGATGAACATAGGGAGGAAGCATTGGGACATAATGCTCTGGCAGCTGGTTTTCAGGGTCAGAGGCAATGGACAGACCACTATCCGAACACGGACTTTCCGGAGGCGATCTTAAATACGTCTTTTGACTGGAATGGACCCAGGGAACCTTATATTCTGGCCACAGAGAATGATACGCTCAATGGTGTAAGTATGCTGCTGCTTAAGCTCCTTACCAACCGTTCACAGATGTTTGCGGATGTCAGGACTTGTTGGTCAGAAGATGCGGTAAAGCGCGTAACCGGTTATTGTCTGGAAGGTAAAGCAAAAGAGGCCGGGGGGTTCATCCATCTGATTAATTCCGGTGCATGCTGCCTGGATGCCTGTGGAGAAGCACGGGATAATGAAGGAAAAGCAGCCATTAAACCATGGTGGGATATGACACAGGCGGATGTGGAAAATTGTCTGAAGGCTACATCATGGTGTGAGGCTGATTTAGGATATTTCCGTGGGGGTGGATATTCCTCACGGTTTGAGACAAAGGCTGAGATGCCTATGACCATGATACGTCTGAATCTGGCAAAGGGAGTGGGCCCTGTTGTACAGCTGGTGGAGGGATGGAGCGTGCATCTGCCGGAAAACATATCGGACCAGCTTTGGAAGAGAACTGATTACACATGGCCCTGTACCTGGTTTGCACCTAGAGTAACGGGACATGGTGTGTTTACAAGTGCATATGATGTGATGAATCACTGGGGAGCAAATCATGGAGCTATAAGTTATGGCCATGTAGGTGCAGATGTGATTACACTTTGCTCCATGCTGAGAATACCGGTGTGCATGCACAATGTGGAAGACGATAGAATATTCCGTCCGGCATGTTGGAATGCATTCGGAATGGACAAGGAAGCCCAGGATTACAGAGCGTGTCAGGCTTATGGCCTCATGTACAGATAGGATGGATTATATGGATACGGAACAGATAAGGAATGCCATAGAACAGGGAAATACAGCTCTGGGAATCGAATTTGGCTCCACCAGGATTAAGGCGGTGCTGGTAGATGGAAAGAACAAGCCGATTGCCCAGGGAAGCTATGAATGGGAAAACCGGTTTGAACATGGGATATGGACATATCATCTGGCTGATGCGGAGGTGGGGCTTATATCCTGCTTCCGGTCCTTAAAAGAGGATGTGAAAAAGAAATATGGTATTACACTGCATACGATTGGCGCAATGGGATTTTCTGCCATGATGCATGGCTATATGGCGTTTGACCAGAACCAAAAACTTCTGGTACCCTTCAGAACCTGGAGAAACACCATGACAGCTGAGGCTTCCCAAAAACTGACAGAGATTTTCCGGTTCCCAATTCCCCAGCGGTGGAGTATAGCGCATCTGTATCAGGCAAGTTTAAACGGAGAAGAACATGTTGGCCAGATTCGTTATCTGACCACACTGGATGGATATATCCACTGGAAGCTGACAGGACAAAAGGTGATTGGAATCGGTCAGGCCTCTGGAATGTTTCCCATAGACACGGAACAAAGGGAGTACAGAAAAGACCTGGCAGAGTGCTTTGACCAGCTGATTGCCGGTAAAAGCTATCCATGGAAGGTCCTGGATATTCTTCCGGAGGTACGGACGGCTGGAGTGCCAGCAGGAACATTGACAGCAGATGGGGCTGCTTTTTTGGACCCCGATGGAGACCTCAGGGCAGGAATGCCCATGTGTCCGCCGGAAGGAGATGCAGGCACCGGAATGGTGGCTACCAACAGCGTTGAACCGGGAACCGGAAATGTATCAGCTGGTACCTCCATATTTTCCATGGTGGTTTTAGAACATCCGCTTTCAGATGTTTACACGGAACTGGATTTGGTAACAACCCCTGACGGGGAGCCGGTAGCCATGGTACACTGCAATAATTGTACGTCAGATTTAAATGCATGGGTTAATATTTTCAGAGAGGCGGCGGAACTGTTGGGATGTGAGGTGACTGCCGATGAACTATACGGACGGCTCTTTCACAAGGCAATGGAGAGCAAACCGGATTGTAAGGGCCTGCTGTCATATTGCTATCTGTCGGGAGAACACATTACCGGAATGGAGGAAGGCAGGCCGCTCTTTACCAGATCTCCTGACAGCGAGTTCCACCTGTCCGATTTCATGAGATTGCAGATGTATGCGTCCATGGCCACTCTCCGTATGGGGATGGATATTCTGGTACAAAAGGAAAATATCTGTCTGGCACGCCTGTTGGGGCACGGCGGTTTTTTTAAAACAGAGAGAGTTGGACAGAAGATGATGGCAGACGCGCTTAATATTCCTGTAACGGTGATGGAGACAGCAGGAGAAGGCGGTGCCTGGGGCATGGCAATCCTGGCATCCTTTAGAAAAGATAATCATAACCTGGGTCTTGCGGAATATTTGAACAGTCATGTGTTTGAGGATACAAGAACGTTGACAGAAGTGCCGGATAAAGAGGGTCACTTGGGATTTGAACGGTTTATGGCAAGATTCAGAGAGGGACTATACATTGAACGGGCTGCCATGAAATATCTTAATGCTTAGAGAAGGAGGGTTACGTAAAATGGGTACAAAATTAGATGTGGCATTTAAATTTGGCGCGGGAAGATACATACAGGAACCGGATGCCCTGAGACTGGCCGGAGGTGAGATTGGAAGGTTTGGACGTCATACGCTGGTAATTGGAGGTCCTACGGCTCTTGGGATTGTAGGGGAGCCGTTGAGGAGGAGTCTGTGTGATGCCTGTGTCACTCATGAGTTTGTGACTTACTCCGGCTATAATACCAGAGAGGCGGCAAACCATTATGCCGAATATTGCAAAAAAAATAGCTTTGACGTAGTGGTTGGAGTCGGAGGCGGAAAGATCATGGATTTATCAAAAAGCATTGCCCATATGGCTGAGCTTGCTGTGGTGAATATTCCGACCCAGGCAGCTACATGCGCGGCATATACTCCAATGAGCGTCATGTATACTGAGGAGGGAGCTGCATACGGAACGGTCGGCGGAAATTTTTACCATGATTATGAAGTATCCGCAGTAATCATTGATGAGACTGTCATGATTCATCAGCCGCCCAGATATGCTGCGTCCGGAATACTGGATGCCATGGCGAAGTTTATTGAGGTGCAGCATGGCCACGCCTCCATGCCGTTTGATGATTTCAACATTGAATTATATACGGCTTACTATTTATCAAAGTATACCTATGATATTCTTAAGGAGACATGTTTAAAGGTATACGATGATATCCGGGAACACAGGCTGACAAAAGAGGTTCATGATTTCCTGTTTATTAATTTTGCGTTAACCAGCATCATCAGCGGGGTTTCCAAAGCATTTGGACAGACAGCGCTTGCCCATGAAATGTATTACTGTGCCAGAATGTTCTTTACCAGGGACTCCTTGTCCTATCTTCATGGAGAAATCGTCGGCACTTCACTGATACTCCAATTATATTACAATGGAACACCGGAGAAAATTCCGGAATTCCGTGAATTTATGAGGCGGATGGAGATGCCGGTTACCCTTAAAGAACTCGGAATACCGGAAACAGGGGAGAATATTCAGAAGATATTTGAGTACTTACGCAGTACGGCATTTGTCGAGGACACAGAGGAGAACCGGGAAAAACTGATGAACTCCATCAGGGCTGTTTGCGAATTATGATGGAAAATGTCCGGATAAGACATAGCTGCTGTGTTAATCTGGTTCTGTACTTAATGGGAATCATATTCATGCCTGTGGGCGTGGTGCTGACAATTATGTCCGGGTTGGGAGCTGGCGGTTATGATGCCTGGAATTTTGCACTGGCTGGTCTGGTGGGCCAGCCGGTTTCCACAGGGATATATATTTCATCTGTGTGTGTTATATTGCTGACTGCGGCTGTCCGGCGCAGAAAACCACGGTTTACCACATGTATCACTTCTTTTTTACTAGGCATTTTTACGGATTTGTGGCAGAGGATATGTTTGAATAGCAGAATTAACGAACTGCCCCCATATCTGTTATTTTCGGGAGGAATGTTAATAGTAGCCTTCTGTGCAGCTGCGTATATGGAAGGGGACCTTCCGCCCGGACCTACGGATGACCTGGTAGTGGCACTTCACCGGAAAGGTCTGGGACTGGGGGCCGTGAAACTGGGACTGGATTTAATATGCGCAGTCATGGCATTCTGCCTGGGCGGCGAAATAGGCGCCGGAACAGTGTTGTTGACATTTGGTTTGGGACCGTTAATTGGATGTTTTCATACATACATCCTAAAGGCAGTAAACAAAATTGAGAATCGGGGAAAGTATCTATGAATATGAAGATAGAGAAAATATCCGTGGTGGACCAGACGATTGAATGGCTGAAAGAATATATTGAAGAAAATCAGCTGAAGGAGGGTGACCGTATGCCTACTGAGCAGGAAGTCTGCCATATGTGCGGAATCGGCAGGTCAACGGTCAGAGAAGCCTATCAGATGATGCAGGCTTTAAAGATAACAGAGTCCGTAAGGGGAAAGTGAGTATTTTTCAGGAAGCAGGAGAAGCAGCAGGCTGAGAG
>JAJQEA010000326.1 GCA_021201905.1 Clostridia bacterium | reverse complement strand
CCAGTATATAATGTAGAACGGTATATTGAGCGGTGCATTCAGTCGCTTATCAACCAGACGTTGCATGATATTGAAATAATTCTGGTGAATGACGGCAGTTCAGATAACTGTCCTGAGATCTGTGACCGTTATGCAGCTATGGATGACAGGATTATAGTAATACATAAGAAAAATGAAGGTGTCAGTGCTGCTAGAAATGATGGCCTTGCTGTTGCCACTGGCGAATGGGTTATCTGTTTTGACTCTGATGACTGGGCTGAGTTGGATGCCTGTGAGAACCTTTACAATGCTGGTACTGCCAGCAATGCGGATGTAGTGATTGCAGATATCTACAGGGTTAATGGAGAACATCGTTCTATTAACTCGCTGTTTGACAAAGAGTTCGAATTTACTGAGAACGAAGATATTAAGAACGTTGTTATCTCTGCAATCTATCAAAGATGCTGTCCGCTGGCATCTGATAAAACGCAGGTCGGCTTTGGTGGTCCATGGAATAAAGCGGTTAAGAGAGAACTGATTGTAGAAAATGCCATGCAGTTTGATATAGACGTAATGGGTGTCTATGACGATAGACTGTTTGCGATAAATGCTTATGTAAACGCAAAGAAAATAACTTATATCCAAAAACTGGTTTACAACTATGTGCTGGTAGACGGTTCGATCACACGCACATATAAAGCGAATTTGCTGGAGGTGAATGACCGCATTTTTAAAAAGTTTGAAGAATTTATTAATGCAAACTATCAGACAGATGAAGCTGTCAGAGCTGCCTATAATGCGATGGTTGTTAACAGACTGCGCGACGCCTTTATGTTATACTTCTTTAGTGAAAAAAATCCCGATAAATGGGAGAAGAGGAAAAAGGAAATGAAGTATGTTTTTGCGAATGATACATATAAAACTGCAATTGCTGATGTAGAAGAGGAAGTGCTTTTCAGTAACTTGAAGTACGAAGCTAAGATTATAAAATTTCGTTCACCTGCAGCAATGCGTGCATGGTACAAGCTGAAAGGACTGAAAAGGAAAGCTGGGAAATGATTATAGGAGCTTTCTCTTATGAGAATGCACTGGTAACTGTAAATTTTGATGAAAGGGATTCTTTATGAGTCACAAAAAAATTTTATTAAAACTGGGCGGAAGAAAGCATTTGGGGGAAGAGCGCTGGCGCGATGCATTGAATTTGTTTGATGAAATATATTCATTCTGCAGCTACGCGGAGCCAAGCCATGCGTGGGAAATTCCGAGTGATAAAGTGCATTGCGAGGTGTTACCTAAGACGACACTGAATCATTTCTTCTTTCGGGTGGTTAATAAATTTAAGAGCAAGAAGAGGCTGTCTTGGATAATCACGTTTTTGCTATCTGTGTTACGGATTCTGAACTGTGGGTATATTAAAAAGGTGAAATCAGTTGATGTAGCAGCAGTTCTTTGTAGTTATGGTGACTATGATAACTCTGATTTCATGTTTTGCCTGTGCAAAAATGTTATTGATAAACCGGTTGTCCGGGCATATAAGGAAACCAGACCGGAATACAATTACTTGGAATACACAGCGATGAAGTCGGTAGACAAGATCGTTTTGTTCGATGTCAAGCTGAAGGAATTTCTTGAAAAGAAGTATGGCAGCGATTTCTTTGCGCATAAGAAGGTAATAGTCGGATACGATGAGAATGCCCTTCCTTCCTGCATATTGGATGGAGTTCATTACCAGGAGAAACTCTCCACAGCGGATGGAAAGGTTCATTTGGTCATTCTTTCGTTCCGGGTTGATTCAGCACCGAATCGCAGCAGAGATCAGGGGCGGTATTATTACATCGATATCATTAAAGAAATAATATCAGCAGGTGTGGTTGTTCATCTTCATTGCTCCAAGTACAACGATGATAAGGGGGTAAACCGATATAAGGAGTTGCAGGCTGAAAATCCTGGCATGTTTTATATGGAAGAGGCGCTGGCAATGAAGTACAGCTCTAGCACGGAGGAATGGATCAATTCCTGCGATATCTTGAGCAGATATGATGCTGGATTGCTGCACAATATTGTGGATGAGTCCAGTGTGTCTGAGTTTGACGGGATTAATATTCCGCATCGATTCTTCACATATGAAGCGGCGCATGTGACGCCCATTTTAAAACGTGGAGAGAATATTGTACTTGGCAGGATGTTTGAAGAGAAGAGGTGCGGATTTATGTATAATACATTCTCGGATTTGCCGGGAATCCTTAATGCGGATATAGAGTATTACACACCGTCCTATGAGGATTATTTAAAGGCTATATTTGAATTATAAGTTGCATGAGGTAAAGACGGAGGTTGGAGATGAAATTTAAATATGTAGTGGTAGGAGTGGGCCTTGCAGGAATCACAGTAGCGGAGAGGATTGCAACGCAGCTTCACGAGAAAGTGCTAGTTATTGAGAAGAGGGATCACATCGGTGGCAACGTCTATGATGAATACGATGAGGCTGGAATCCTTGTACAAACCTATGGACCGCATACATTCCATACAAATGACAAGGAGGTGTTTAATTACATTTGTCAGTATACGAGATGGCATGAGTACCAACACCGTGTGCTTTCCTATGTGAACGGCAATTTCGTGCCAATACCAATTTCTCTAGAGACTATTAACCAGCTTTACAATATGAACCTTTCTGAAGATGAGATGGATGAGTTCATCGAGAGCCGAAGAATTCCGATGGATGAGATCAAGATGAGTGAAGACGTTGCTCTAAGCCAAGGCGGTCGGGATATCTACGAGAAGTTCTTCAAGTACTTCACGATCAAGCAGTGGGGCGTGGATCCATCACAGCTTGATAAGTCAGTTATCAGCCGTATTCCTTTTCGCAAGAACAGGGACACACGGTATTTCACTGATAAATATCAGGGTAATCCGAAGGGCGGCTTCACACAGATGTGTCAGAACATGCTCAAGCACCCGGAGATCAAGGTGATGCTGAACACGGATTATAAGGAAGTGATCGATGACATTGAGTACCATAAGCTTATCTACACAGGCCCAGTTGATTATTATTTTGACTACAAGCTTGGACAGCTGAAATGGCGTAGTATTAAGTTTATCTTTGAGACGTGTGACTGCGAGTCATACCAGCCTGTAGCAAGCACGCGCTGGCCGATGGACTACGATTACACGAGAATTACCGAGTTTAAGAAAATGACGGGCCAGAAGAGTGATAAGACCACCATTTTGAAGGAGATTCCTTGCGATGGTGACGAGCCATTCTACACCTTTCCGACTGCGGAGTGGAAATCTATGGCGCAGCGGTATCGTGACCTTTCGGTGCAGGAGGAGAACGTTATCTTCCTGGGGCGTCTGGCTGAATATAAATATTATGATATGGATGATGTCGTAAGATGTGCACTTAATATTGCAGCAAAGATCATTGCGGAGGAAAGCTGTGCTGAATAATGATTGAAAAATCCAGGCTCAAACCAAAGAGCATAAAAGTCAATTATATATATAATATGGCATATGAGTTATTTGCACTTCTTACACCTTTAATAACGACCCCTTATATTTCCCGCGTACTCGGAGCAGATGGAGTAGGTATTTATAGCTATACTTACTCTATTGCGCAATATTTTGTATTGTTAGGTAATCTGGGCGTTATGACCTATGGCCAAATGGTGATTGCCAACTGCAGGGAAGGCCGGGAGGAAATCTCCCGTGCATTTTATGAATTATGGCTCCTGAGATTTATCATGATAATGATCAGTTTAATAATTTATATGAGTATATCCTTTATCAGTGTCGAGTACAGGCCGGCCAGAATCATTCTGGGGATTTATGTTTTTGCGACTGCTTTTGATCTAACATGGTTGTTCCGGGGAATTGAAGATTTTTCGAAGGTGGTCATAAGGAACTTCATAGTTAAGATCGCAATGATTGCAATGATTTTTCTAATTATCAAGGAAGCGGATGATGTATACCTCTACATTTTTTTTTGTGGCTATGTCCACATTTTTGGGTAACGTATCATTTTTGTTTTCGGCAAAGGGAATCCTTTGCAAGGTGCCGCCGAAGAGTATTCATATTAAACAGCACATAAAGCCGACACTGGTTTTTTATACCGACGATCGCCACTTCCGTATATACGCTGCTTGATAAGACGATGTTGGGTATTTTGACGGACGGGACAGCGGAAAACGGATATTATGAGCAGGCTCATAAGATAGAGCAGATGCTACTCGTGATACTTACCTCACTGAATATCATAATGCGGTCTAGAATGACTTTTTTGTTTAAGAGTGGAAGACTGGATGAGATGAAAGCCAGACTAAATAAATCTGTAAGCTTTATCTCTGCGGTGGCGATTCCGATGACAGCGGGGCTGGTTGGCATAGCCGCCAATTTTATTCCTCTGTTCCTGGGAGAGGATTTTGAAGAGAGTATCGTTCTTCTGCAAATATTCTCTTTCCTGTTGGTGATCATTGGTCTCAGTAACTGCCTGAATACCCATTTCCTGGGGCCTAGCGGCAGACAGGGACAGAACAATTATGTATTGGTTGCCGGAGCTGTGCTGAACTTCTTGTTTAACCTTATGATGATCCCGAAGCTCGGTGCAGTAGGTGCGGCGATCGGATCTGTCCTTGCGGAATCCATAATCCTCGTAGGATATTTGTTCCTGATCCGTGATTTCTTCAAAGTTAAAACATTGATCCAGTTGATTTGGAAATATGTTGTGGCCGGATTTATCATGAGAGTTGCGGTGTCCTATATTGGGAAGCTGTCAGGAAACGTGGTGTTCGTGCTGGTAGTTCAGATATGCGTCGGTGTGGTGCTCTATGCAGGAATCTTGTTATTGCTCAAAGATAAGTTCGCCATTGGCATGATCAAAGATTTGACGGGTAAAGTGAGAAAGAAAATGAGGCAACAATAGCATAATTTTTGAATAAGAAGAACAGGATGTAAAGTAAATGACATATAAAATAAATTCAAGAGGAATAATAGAATATTTGCTTCTACTGCTCATTTTCATAAATGGGCAGTCTGTGTGGATTCGGTTTATAGACGGAAATCGATTCATCTTAATGGCATGGATTGTATCAGGAATTACTTCCATTTTGTTGCTTAGCTATAGAACAATTCCTAAAAGCACACTTATTAAAAGCGCAATAATAATTGTGTATCAATTATTTTATATTGTTGCTACCCGTCACACGAGCTATACAAATTCCTATCTTTATAGATTTATGATTGTGTTTGCGCTGTTTTTCCTCCTTGGAGATGCTTTATGGCGAAAAGGCAAGATGCGTCAATTCGTATTAAAATTTGCTAATATAGTATGCTTATTTGCTTTAATATCCTTAGTTCTCTATTTATTCGGTACATGCTTAAATCTGTTGTCTCAGAGTGTAGATTCATATGACTGGGCAAAGGTGACTAAAAACACGGTCAATTATTTTCATCTAATGTATGAGGCGCAAACATCAGAAATTCTCGGTATAACAGTGGTACGAAATTGCGGTATCTTCGCTGAGGTACCTAGTTATGCGGTCCCTCTATTGCTTGGGCTATTTTTGGAACTTTTTATCCGAGAGCGTATAATGAAAATAAACGTAATAATCTTAATTATCACAATTGTTACGACTTTTTCTTCAAAAGCCATAAGCATCGCTCTTGTGGTTATCGCTCTTAAGCTATGTGTGGATGTGTATTTTATTCGGAAAAAAATTAAAGGCTGGAAGGGAATCCTGAAAATAGTTCTACCAATACTTCTTCTGTTTATGGCAGCAGTTGCATTGGAGATTGTTTCGACTAAGCTGGACACTTCTTCCGGTTTTATGAGACTTGACAATATTTATACTGGATGGAAGGCATTTCGATCTAACCCATTGTTTGGTGTAGGATTTGATAATGAGGATGCGTTAAATACTTACGCATCTTATATGACATCGAGTGGCGGCTTGGCGATGGGGATTCCTGTACTTATCGGTGAGGGCGGACTTTATTTGATCCTGTTTTATATTTATGGGATGGTACGATTTGTCAAAAATATAAAGAACAATTTGGTTGCGCTAAGTTTTGTACTTGTACATATTTTGATTCTGTTTACCTCCAATATTCCGTATTTCCTGTCCACCATGTTAATTCTTGCTATTGAATATTCGATTCCTAATATAAAGGCAAGGAAAAGGGAAATAGGAGTTAAGGTTGCGACTGGATGTGTCCCTGTAAAAGAAGCTAAGTATGTTTAACAGGACTCATGAAATGAGCTTACCGTGCAAATAGATACAACATATAAAGATAGGAACGATGTGATTCGATATGGCTGGAAGAATATATAAATTATCCAATAATGAATCGGAAAGGATTGATACAATTAAGGTTATCATGCGTATCTATGTCCTTTATATTCATTCCTATTCTTCAGCATATAAAGGCCTTGAAAATGCCGTGGTTATCTCAAACGTGAGCCATTTCATTAGTAATATATTTTGCGATTGCGCTGTACCTGCATTTGTTCTAATTTCGTCAACCCTGCTCTATTCAAAAGAGTTTAGTTGGAAGAAAAATGTTTACAAGAAGATCAAAAGTCTACTAATACCATATCTAATCTTTAACACACTGTGGATTATCGTCATGATTGGTAAATCATACATTAGTGGAACAATGCCGGAATATTTTTCTTATGGGATTCTGGATTGGTTGGATGCATTTTTCGGAATTAAAGGTGAATTCAAGCCAGCGCTGTCTGTGCTGTGGTATGTGCGAGATCTGTTCCTTCTTAATCTTCTTGCTGGGGTGATTAAAAAACTTGTGGACAGATACCAAAAGATAATTGTTATTTTAACGCTGATCCTTTGGCTGAGCTGTGTAAAAAGTTTTATTATCCATAATTATGCTCTGGTGTACTGGATATTGGGATACTATGTGGTTAAATATGACATCCATTGCACGAAGAACGATAAATTGGATATAATAATAGCCACTGCTATATATTTGGTGTGTGCAGTAATATCTTTTGTCTCTAGCAATGTAGAGCTTATTCATAGGCTGTTTATAATTGTATCTATATTTTATGTGGTTAAAATCTCAGAAAAACTTATTCCTATGAATAAGTTTTTCCGGTTGATCTTGCCAGCATCGTTTTTCATATATCTGACGCATCGCTTTGTATATCTAGGCATACAGTTGTTCTATAATGATACACTTTTTGCTTATACAGTGATGTATTTTGTGAAGCCGATATTAACATTGTTAATCTGTCTAGCAGCATTTTATATGATGAAACGTATCTGTCCACGACTATTGGGCTTACTGACTGGGGGCAGATTAGAAACAAATAAAAGAAAGGTTTAATTCTAACATAATATACGATTATCTAATAGTGGTCTCCGGCCTTTACGGAGTAGTATTCGCCCATGAGGTGAAATCTAAAGGATACAAAGTCCTTGTGATTGATAAGCGTTCGAACATTTCAAGTAATATCTACGCCAAATCTACCGAAGGCATTAACGTGCATATTAATGGAGCACATATCTTTCATACAAACAACAAGAGTGGATGTGATTATATCAACGATTTTACATCCTTTAACCAGTTCACAAATTCTCTGGTGGCGAATTTTCACGGTAAACTCTATTCAATGCCGTTTAATATGTATACCTTCAATAAAATGTGAGGACATGATTGAAAAAGATCTGGCGGCCGTTTTTATTAAATTTTTGCCTGTACGATTAACCCTTTGATAACAACTATTTCAATGCACTGTATTAGGACATACCAATTGAAGGATATACTAAATTGTAGGGAATCTATTGAATGGCATCGAAGTTCGTTTTAATACCGATTATCTGATACATAAGGAGGAACTGGATAAGCTCGCCAAAAAGATTGTTTACACTGGAGCTGTGGATATAATCTCGGCATACTAGAATATAGAGCAGTGAGGTTCGAGACGGAACTGGTTGATATCCTGAATTTCCAAGGGAATACTGCTGTGTATTAAAAATTTAGTAAAACAAATCAATAAAATGATAGACGATGCATTTAAAAATCGCTTTGAAATACGTCCAAGAAGAAAAGTTCCAAGACACAAAAGGTATATACGGCGAAAACACTTTATGAACAATAAGCGTGTATTTAAAAGTGAGTACAAGCCCCCAATAGTTTATATGTTGAAGTTTGCAGTTAAGCAAGCTTATTTCTTATTCAATAATAAGTATCATAGTTATCTCTGGATTTAAAAGTAATTCTTATGAATACTTAAGTTTAAGACATTACCCATTTTACGGGTGACAGCGACTTTGGGAGTAAAGAGACTACCACTTACCATAATGCTACCGCCCCAATTTCCCAGGCCATGCCTAAAAGGAGCCGACCTCTTGAATTCACTATTTTCCAAAACCATTCATTATATTTTGCGGGATATATTTAAAGAAATGCAATATCTTCCCTTAGCTTTTTTATTGGGTATTCTGTTATATCTGATAACTATTTTATGTATACGCCGTTACAAAAAATCTATATGCAGCACCCTATTCACTAGCTACCTTATAATGCTTTTTATCATAACCATATTTGAGCGTGAACCAGGGTCACGTACAGGAGTAAGTCTTAAATTCTTTGAGACATTAGGCGGACCCAGAGCAAATGCATATGTGATTGAGAATGTACTTCTTTTTATCCCTTTTGGAATCTTTATTTCACTAAAATGGAAACAGTTGAGGAATCCGTTTGTATGCTCCTTTCTGGGATTCTGTCTGAGCTGTATCATTGAAATGATACAGTTGATTACAGAACGAGGTCATTTCCAGATTGATGATATTGTAACTAATACGTTAGGAACGCTAATAGGGGGGATTGTTTTTCGTATGTATTCTATTATAATGTTAAAATGCAGACAGTTTTATGCCTGATGATATGCGTTTGTTGTGGCAGGTTGGGTTGATGGAAGCGGGGAGGTACTTATGGGATATTTTACAAACTTTTGCTTATGAAAATGAAAGAAAATCCCTGAGGTCCAAACCAGGGGTCGACCTCCAGGGATTTAAGAATTTTTTGACTGAATATTGCGTTTTAAGGTGTTTACAATCAAGGGTATTTTACCATTTACTATACCGCCAGTTACCGGGATTCCGGATTTCTTCAGGGAGTCCAGAGAATCCTCCACGGCGCTGCGTAATACCCAGTCAGGACGAACAACTAAAACAACACTATCCATTAGCCCGCGCATTAGCTGTACATCAGACAGAGTACCTATTGGAGGCGTATCAATTAGAATATAGTTATATGTATCTTTCATGGATTGAATGGTTGGAAAAATCTGATTATCAATCTGAAAGATATTTTTTTGTGAGAACCCCTGTATGGTGTAAATACCATTATACATCTGTTCTACTTGCTGTCTTAGATTTTCTCCTATGCGGGGCTCAGTGCGTTTATCGCCGTCTTTTGGTTTTATTTTTCTGGCAAATTGATAAAGCATCCCTTTTTTGAAATCAAAATCTAATAATAAAACCTTACATCCTAACTCTGTTAGACGAAGAGCCAGATTATAGGCAACGGTTGACTTTCCTTCCCCTGGAATGCTGGAGGTCACTGCAATTATCTGCTGTTTGTTTTTTTCAGTCAAATAGTAGAAGACAGCGGCTAGCCGTCCATATGCCACCTGATATTCCTCAGGAACATTCTTATTAACCAGAAACTCCTCAGTGGTATGTTTATCAGTCTCAATAAACGGTATCTCGCCGATTATGTCTAGGCCAAGAGTTTCCAAGGAACTGCTGTTACGTATTTTGGGCATGAACAAATAGTAGATAATGCCTAGAATACAGCCTGAAATCAAACCAACAGCTATACCAATTACCACATTTCGCTGGGATGAAGGGGATACTCCCTGAGCCTGTCGTGCAGTATCAATAACATTAACTGAGCCAATATCCATTACCTCCAGCATTACCTCAGGTAAAACGTCCATAAGGCGATTCAGTATGTATATGGCCTGCTGTGGATTCTCCCAGTTCAGGGTAAGCCATAAAAAAGCAGTGTCATCTTCAGCTGTTACAGAAATGTCCTGTTTTAATTCTTCGAGAGGAATATTGCGGTATTCATCCGTATCCAATACCAACTCCAGAACACGGTTGCTTGTTGCTAAAAGCTGCACTGTCTTTACAAGATTTCTCGCTATTTGGATATCTTCATTTCTGGGAACATCCGACCCATTTTGATATAGGTCATTAATATTTCTGGCATTTACTATCATCGAAGCTCTTGCTTCGTAAGAGGGGGTGCTGTCCCAGGACAGAATAGCGCCAACTATGCCTCCCAGTATAATAAGTAATAATACAATCCAACGAAGCTCCCAGATGGAATGTAGTAGGTCCGGGATGCAGATTTCTATTTCATCATTAGTTTCTGACATTGACATACCTCACCCTTTGTTTTTATTTGTCGGTCAGTTACTCCCCCTCCCTTAATATTTTACCAGAATGTACAAAAACATCAAGTGCGCTATGACGTATTCACACATGCATTCCATTTATTTTGGTATCATGATAATCATTAATCTGGGTATTGGTAATATTACCCCGCCGGTGGCCTATGTGCCCCGGTTCTCTATGGTGATTCCAACCCTGGTCGGCGCTGTGTAGGACATAGGAAAGGAGTGTTTGACTATGACTTTTAATGCGCTTGATTTTGGCACAAAGGTGGATTGCATCACAGATGATGCGCCTGCTATCCAGGCAGCGATTGATGTCGGCAGTAAGGCTGGAGGCGGAAGGGTGATTTTAGAGGGCGGAAAGCATTTTTATTCCGGCTCCACTATCTTAAAGGAAAACGTAGAGCTGTACCTGGAACAGGTGGGAACTCCGGTGACACTGAAACCTTCCTATGTGTTTATTTACGCAAAAGATGCTGATAACATAGCCATATTCAGAGAAGGAGCCATCGACGGAAATGCCTATGCTTTTGTGAAGCAGGTAAGCCCATATTATGTGACGGGTGATTTTTATCCGCGCCCTACTCTGGTCTATGTGGAGCATTGCAATCACATCTCATTTAAGGATGTAATTATGAGCTCCCCCTTTTTTCTAGACCCTGCATCCGACTGGCTGTGACGATGTACACATATGGGGCCTTCGGATTTTAAATGATTTGAATGTGGCTAATTCTGATGGTATTGACCCGGAGCATTCCACCAATGGGCGGTTTTCCAACATAACCTGCAACTCTGAAAACGGCGTATTCCTGTCGAGAAGCCGGGGAAACCATATTGAGGTTATTCTTTTTGAGAATGTACGTGTGGTGTATAGCCAAAAGCAAATGGCCCAAAGGAATGTACGATTTGGGTCCGGGATACGGACAGTGGATAGAGGAGATCAAGACCTCAGGATTTTATATGCGCAGAGCCGACCATGTGATTCTGCGGAACTGCCAGGTTAAATTTGAGAGGACGGAGAAACATGATTTCAGCCATGCTTTGTATGTGGAGGAATGCCGGGATATGACACTGAAGAATTTCAGAGGACAGGTGTCCCGCAGCAGTCTGGATAATGTTGTGATAAGGCAGGATGAATCATGAGTCTGAGAGAGTGGAAATCTATGACACCCGAAGAATGGGCCTGCAATCTGGGGCTTTATGCCATGGGCGTGGTCTTGACCATCAACGTCAACCTGGGCGTCAGTGGCTACGACGCCCTGAATATTGTCCTGGCAGAATGGCTACATATCAATACATCCCTGGCCATTTATGCCACCGCTTTTCTGGTGGTGTTTCTGGCCGCTTTTATCAGAAAGAGATATCCGAGGATGGGGACATTTATTTCGTTCTTTTTTCTGGGAATATTTACGGATATGTGGAAGACAGTTCTGACGCTTGTATAGGGTACAGGGCAGGTAGCTATCCTGCTCACCATAGCGGCAGGTGTGGCGGCGGTGGCATTTGCAATGGCCTTGCTATATCATCAGCATATTCCCTACCAATCCTAACGATGACCTGGTGGTGGTTTTCCATGAAAGGGGGATGAGTCTGGGAACCGCCAAGGTATTCCTGGCGTTTTTTGCGGGGAGATCGGCACCAGAACCATCGTGAGCACCTTTGGACTGGGTCCGGTAATCGACATGTTCCGCGGGAGAATCCGCGGGAAAATATGCGACTGGCTGTAAAATAGGAAAGTGGTTTGAAAATAGAAGGAATCCAGTTCACCTGTTTTTTGACTCCCTATATTTACGCAGAAATTCCAGCTGAGCCTCATCATCAGCCTCCCTGTCATAAGGCGTTGAGCCTGCCACAAAACAGCAGACCAGGATGGATAGAACTGTCAGTATCAGAAATATAATGAGTATAATCATGTCCAGTCCTTTCTATTAAATATGCAGCTAAATACACAGCCGTAATTGTACAGTCATAAATGAACAGTCATAAGTGTACAGCTGCAAGTGTGCACTATAAATGTGCAGCGATGAACCTGCTGTTATAAACTTACAGCCATTTACATGTAATGATGCATCTATTTATCATATCATATACTTATACACGACTTTACAATTTCATAATGAACAACCTTGTTGTTGAAGCAGCTGTTTCAACGTCTTTACAATAAC
>JAJQEA010000328.1 GCA_021201905.1 Clostridia bacterium | reverse complement strand
GATTCCCCTGGTCATGGTGTAGAGATTGATCTCATCCCAGCGCCTGCGTATGTCTTGTTCCCACTGGGAAAGCCCCCAGACCGGAATCAGGCAGGGCCCGAAACAGGTTATATGTTTTGTGTCCATGGTATCCATGGCACAGCCGTCTGAATCGACGCAAATCAGATAATCCTTTTGCTTCCTGTATCCCTCTAATATGTCCGGCATCCGAAGCTCTCCTCTCCTTTACGCCACTGCATATTACCGGAACTGGTACCAGTAGTCCTGTACATCCTGCAGATTTTTATAGACGAAATCATAATTAATCATCCAAAGCTTCATATCCTCCAGGGGGATATTGCCTTCTGCCGAGGTTGTCTCCGGGCGTACCGGCCATCCTCCGATGGTGTTGAACGGTTTGATTCCATTGCCGTTTCCATCCTCGCCGCCTAACAGATAGCGGATCAGCAGCTTGGCCCCGTTTGGATGGGGCGCCTCGTTTACAACCGCCACAAAGTTCATAAAGGCCACGCCGGAGACAGGCTCCATCTTAAGAGGCTCGGATTCGATATTCCAGCCCTTGTCGGCGCGCTCGCGGTATTTGGAGGACGGTGTGTAGCCAATCAGCTTTGATTCCTTGCCCTCTCCCACGGACTGGATGACCTCGTTGTTTGAGTCAAAGATGACCGGGTCATTTTCCAGCACGCGTTTCATCCAGGCATGGGCTGCCGTGGGTTCGTCATCAGCCAGCACAATATCCTGGCCGTAGCATGCCTTGTAGGCTTCTGCCATCTCGTCCGCATGCTCCACCATGGTGGTGAACAGCGCCATGTAGCTGACCGTACCGATTGGGTTCTGGAGCACAAAGCTTCCCTTCCACTCCGGCTTTGTCACATCCCACCAGTTGGTGATGGGCGTTTCTGTATAGACTCCGGTATTGTAGAACCACCAGTCTGTCTCAAAGTACAGGGGCGTCATATCCTTTAAATATTCCTGGTTCACGTTTTTATAAATGGATTCAGGCTGGTAATTGTGCAGGATCCCCTTGTTGAAGAAATTGATCATGTAATCCCCTGTCTGCTCCTTGGAGTGGACCACGTCGGCTGTGCGGATTCCCAAATTGTACTCTGTGCCCAGTTTGGTGGACATGTCATTGGCATTGATATCGTATACCTCCAGGGTCATGCCTGGATAATCCTCCTCAAAGCTGGCCTTTACCTTTGCCATACGGCTGGAAATGGAGTAAATGACCACCTTTCCGCCCTCCTCGTCCAGTGCCTTCTTATACAGTTCATCCGAGGTCTCATCCTCATACAGGCCCGCGTCCACGGCCCACTGCTCCTCCGGGGTGTCTGCCCCAGGCTTTTCCCCTGCCTCCGTGTCTTTTGCCGCCTCTTTTTCGGTTTCGCCTTCCCCGGACTTCTCCTCTGCCTTGGCATCATCCGTTGCCTTGGCCGCTGTGGTGTTCTCGGAAGCAGCCTTTGTGTCCTCAATCTTCTCGCAGCCCGTAAGCGCGGATGCTGCCATCACGCCTGCCAAAGCCAGTGCCAATAAACGTTTTCCTCTTCTCCTCATGATTTCTTCTCCTTTATTTATTTCTTAATTTTTCCTCGTCCTGCTGTGTGTCCATGACAGCCAGCTTTGCCAGCTTGCCGCTGTCCTTGCGAAACACATTCATCTTATCCGGATTGATACGCAGCCACACCTTCTGATCCGGGCTGTACTGCTTAAGTCCGTTCTGCTTGGACAGGATGCGCTCCCCGCCCACTTCCAGGTAAATGGTTGTCTCCGAACCGGCCGGCATCACGGAGTATACTTCCGCCTCTATGCTGCCCTCTGCGGGTCCGTCCAGTATCTCCACCAGCTCCGGCCTCACCCCCACCACGGCCTCAAAGCTGCCGTCGCCGGGAGCTTCCCCGGTAAAGAACTTCTTATCAAAGGTCACGGTTCCCAGTACGGATTCCACGGTCATGGCCTCTCCCGACACCCTGGCCTTTCCCGGAAGGAAATTCACCTTTGGATTGCCGATAAAATCAGCCACCCGCAGGGAGGCGGGATTCTGGTACAGCTCCATGGGCGGCGCCACCTGCTCCAGCACGCCCTCAAAGAAAATGGCTATCTTGGTAGACATGGTCAGGGCCTCTGTCTGGTCATGGGTCACATAGATAATGGTGGTGCCTAACTCCTGGTGGAGCCGTTTGATTTCACTTCTCATCTCGATTCTCAGCTTGGCATCCAGGTTGGACAGCGGCTCATCCAAAAGCAGCACCTCAGGCTCCGACACAATGGCCCTTGCTATGGCCACGCGCTGCTGCTGGCCGCCGGACAGCTCCGATGGATACCGGTCAATGAACGCCTCAATCCTCATGCGCTTTAAGGCGTTCTCCACCTTCCTTCGTATCTCCTCCTTGGGCACCTTTGCCACCTCCAGGCCAAAGGCCACATTGTCAAATACCGTCATGTGGGGCCAAAGGGCATAGGACTGGAACACCAGGTTAAGATGGCGTTTTCCCGGTTCCTCATAAAACTTTTCAGGCGCGTTGACAATCTCCCTGTCCCCCATGTACATATATCCTTCCTGGGGCTTCTCCAGGCCCGCCACCACGCGCAGGGTTGTGGTCTTGCCGCAGCCTGACGGTCCTAACAGGGTCATAAACTCCCCGTCCTCAATCACCAGGTTGATATCCTTTAACACATGGTTCTTGCCGTAATATTTATTGATTCCTCTTAATTCAATTCTGCTCATCTTTCATATCCTCCCGCATTAAAAGCCCTTGGTAATGTCCGCGTCCGTAAAGGTATTGGCAAACCAGTAGACGAAGAATACCAGCACAAACATAACGATGGTCACCGCACTGGACAGCTGAATCAGATTTTCCGCCGAATAGGCGTACGCCATATAGGGCAGCGTCTGCTGGCTGGGCGTCATGAGTATGACTATCAGGTCCAGTTCCTTCATGATGCTGATGAACACCAGCATGAATCCGCTTATCATGCCGCCCTTTGACAGGGGGAATACAATCTTAAAGAACCTGCGCAGGAATCCCGCGTTTTCCACCTGGGCGGCCTCCTCCAGTTCCGTGCTGATCTGGAGCATATTGGATGTTCCCGCCCTGGAGGCAAAGGGCATGTTTTTCACCACCGCGATAAGCACCAGCAGGGCAAAGGATCCGCACAGGGACGGCACCAGGGTGATTCGGTAGCCCATCATTTCTATTTTCTTGGTCGTGGCAAAAAGTGCCAGGTACATGGCGCCAAAGGCGATGGACGGAATCAGGTAGGGTATAAACACCAGCTGCTCCACCAGTTTTCCGGAAAACAGCTTGCGTCCCCTGGAATTGATATAGCCGATCAGCTGTCCGAACACAGTTGCGAACAGGGAGGTAAGCACCACCAGCTTGATGGTATTGACCACATATTTCATAAACTGCGGATTCCTGAATATGCCCGGCTCGCCCTGGTCAATGGTGGGCACGGAGCCTCCGGTCCAGTAGTGCAGGGTGAAATTGCTGAGGCTGTAGTTGCCCGGCTCCAGCATAAAGGACTGGTACAGCAGGATGACCACCGGAAATACCACGGCCACTGCGATGAATGCAATGAGAATTCCCACGATTACCGGTCTCCACTTGCCCAGCCTGATGGGATTGCTCCTGCTTCCCTTGCCTCCGATGGTACTGAAGGATTTTCTGGAGCCAATGGCCTTCTGGTTTAAGAACACACTGAAGGAGGCAATGGCAATGAGAATCAGGGATATGGCAAATGCCACCCGGTTCTGCCCGTTCTGAATGGAGTTGTACATGGTGGTGGATACGGTGTAGTATCCAATCTTAAGCCCCAAAACCGACGGAACGCCGAAGGTGCCCATGGCCTTTGAGAAGGTCATGATAACTGCCGACAGGATGGCCGGCATCACCAGCGGAAATGTAATCTTGGTAAGGATTCTGGCCTTGCTGGCTCCCAGGATTTCTCCCATCTCCTCCAGCTCTGAGTTGATGGAGCTGAGGGATGAGGACACCAGCAGATAGGCATAGGCGTAATAGTGGATGACCAGCACCACGATGATGGCAAACGGCCCGTAGGCCAACCAGTCCGGCGTCTGGATTCCCAAAAATCCCAGGAGGCCCTGGGCGCCGCCCACCCGCTCATTCTTGAATATGGTAAGCCATGCCATGGATTTGCACCAGGATGGTATCATATAGGGAATGATAAGGGCCAGGGAAAAGAATTTCTTATATGGCAGGTCGCTGCGGACCATGAGCCATGCCAGCAGCGAGCCCAGGGTGATTCCAAACGCAGCCGTGCACACGGATATCAATAAGGAATTCTTAAGAGGCGTCCACAGCATTTTCTGGGAAATGCTGCTGGTCAAAACACGTTTCCAGTAATAGAGGGTAAACATGCCCTCCCTTCCCCCGTCCACCCTGGCCGCGTCCGCGCCTGCCAAAGTAAGTGTCTGTATAATCATCTGTCCCAGAGGAATCAGAATTAGATAAACCATAAAAATCACGGAAATTACCACCATGATATTATATGGATTCTTTACAATGCTTCCCGCCTGATTCATAAGCCGGCGTTTCCTGGAAAATTCCCGGACGCCGTCTTTTGCTCCGGCCTTTGTATCTGTCTGCATACTGCCTGCTCCTTTCTGTTGCCCGCATACTCTTTTCTGTCAGCCCTTTGTATAACCCCCGGTTCATCCCTTGCAGGAACGGCGTTCCACCAGCCGGGGTTCCAGCTTCACGGAAGCCTTTCCCCCCACAGGCGTGCCCTCCTCCACCATTCCCAGCAGCAGCTCCACGGCTGTCTCCATCTGTTCCTCATGGGAAACAGCCACCGTGGTCAGCTCAATATAGGGCAGTTCCTCTGTTATATTGTCAAACCCAATGAGTGAAAAATCCTCCGGTATGCAGATTCCGTTTTCCCGGCACGCCTTGACGATGCCGTTGGCCGTGGCGTCGCTGGCAGCCACGATTCCATCCGGCATGGATAGCCCGCTTTGAAGGAAATGCTTGAAATGGTTATATCCCCTTTCAAAACTGGTCCGAAAGTCCAGATTGCACTCATATATCTGGGCCGGAATCCGCTTTGCCTTGGCTGTTTCCATAAAACTGGCAGCCCTGTACCGGTGGGCCAGACGTTCCGGCTTGAACCCCACAAACAGCAGGTTCCTGCATCCCCTGGATATGAGATACTCGGTGGCGATCCTGCCGGCCTGCTCCTCGTCGGCGCAGACATAGGGAATCCCGCACTGGCCCGTGAGCTCATTGAGGGCCACCATGGGCACGTTGTGAATGAACTCAATCATGCTCTCCGTGCTCCTTGGACCAATGGGAAATATCAGGATTCCCTCCACCTGGTGTTCTGCCAGAAGCTTCAGATAATCCCTCTCCGCCCTCAGCTCCCGGAAGCTGTTGCACAGCAGCACCTGATACCCCCTCTTGTGGGCCGCGTCCGATGCCTTCACCATGAGTTCGGAGTAAAAAGGACTCATGATATCCGGCATGATGATGCCTATAGTCTGGGTCCTGCGCTTTACAAGACTCCTGGCCAGCCCGTTGGGGGTGTAGGACAGCCGTTCACATACCCGCAGTATCCGGCTGCGGTTTTCCTCGCTGATGCCGTCCATCCCGTTTAACGCCCTGGATACAGAGGCGATGGATACCCCTGCCTCCCTGGCAATATCTTTGATCGTTACTTGTTTCATAATAGGCCTTCTCCCCATTTCTCTGTTTGAAAGAATGGTTTTCGTAAACGTTTACGCTTAAAAATATTATACCATCAGCCAGGTTTTCCCGCTATTTCCAGAACCAACAAAATGCACAGGCACCCCTATGCATTTTGCATAATAATTTGGATATTTTTTCGTAAAATTTACGGCCGTATACGTTTACGGCCAAAAGAAGGAAGTTTTTCTTTTGTACAAATTGCATAACCGTTCAGACGTGCATCTCCCCGTTCATGCATAAAACACCATGGACAGACATAAGATTACTCCAGGACCCATATTACCCGAAAGGGTGTCAGGAGGCAGTTATACCATGAGATTCTTCCGAATGCTCCGGGAGCATTTACATATCAGTACAAAGACAGTGATTTACGGGGAAATGCTGGTGCTCAGCCTGCTGTGTCTCGGCATATTCCTGTTTCAGACAGATCCGGGCCAGGCAGTCATAAGCCAGGCATCCCGGCTGGCCGGATACATGAATCCTCTGGAAAGCATGGACAGCGCGGACCAGGACAAGGCAGGGACGGATAAGAAAGAGACAGATAAGAAAGGGGATAAAAATAAGGATTATATCAAATGGGTGGGCTTTGGCGTCACCTCAGAGGCAATGAACCAGGCATTCCGCCTTGACGTGGACACATGCCAGTCCGACATCCACCTGAACTGGGTGGATTTACTGGCCTGCCTGGGGGCCCGTTACGGAGGAGACTTTTCCAAATATAAACCGGAACACATGACCGCGGTGGCTGAGAAGCTGAAAAGCGGCGAAACCACCATGGAAGAATTGACAAAAGACATGAAGTATTACTCATATTACCGTCAGGCTTACGGGGCCGTATTAGACGGCATGGTAGGCCAGTTTGAGGCGGAGATACCGGCAGGGGAGGCCCCTGCGGCTTATCTCCCCTCAGGCGTGGCAGGGGGAGCCCCCGGAGATCCCGCCACGGTCTGGGTGACAAAATACGGGCTCAAGGCATTTTCCCCCATCGCCAAGGGATTTCCCTACAGTGATTTTGACGACTTCGGCGTTGCCCGCAGCTATGGCTTCAAGCGACAGCACCTGGGCCACGACATGATGGGCCAGGTGGGGACCCCTGTGGTTGCCGTGGAATCCGGCTATGTGGAAGCCCTGGGCTGGAACCAGTATGGCGGATGGAGGTTGGGCATACGCAGCTTTGACCACAAACGCTACTACTATTACGCCCATCTGCGCAAGAATTACCCTTACCAGTCCGGCCTGGAGGAGGGCAGCGTGGTGCAGGCCGGGGATGTCATTGGCTATCTGGGGCGCACCGGTTACAGCCGCACCGAGAACACCAACAACATCGACGACCCCCATCTCCACTTTGGCCTGGAACTTATATTTGATGAATCCCAAAAGGACAGCAACAATGAAATCTGGGTCAGCTGTTATGAACTGGTAAAATTCCTGAATCTGAACCGCTGCGAGGCGGTGAAGGTGGAGGGCACGAAGGAATGGCGGCGGGTGTACGGAATCAAAGACCCGTCGGTACCGGCTGAACCGGCTACTCCGTCCCAGCCCGCACAGCCGTCCCAGACCGCCCAGTCGGCACAGCCTGTACAACCGTCCCAGACCGCGCAGCCGCCCCAATCATAACCCCTCTGCGATACCCCATGGTTACGCCTGCCGTTCCTTCAAATAACGGACGAAATCCTCTTCCAGCATGGGGCGGGCATAATAGAATCCCTGTATGTAATGTACGCCGGCCGAGGATATGAGTTCTTGCTCGGACTCGTCCTCAACCCCCTCGGCGACAACAATCAGCTCATTCACCAGAGACATCTCCACAATGGCCTTTAGCAGTGTGTACTGCTTTTTGTTTGTCAATATCTGCTGGGTCAGCGAACGGTCAATCTTGATGATATCCACCGGGAGATTGGATAAATAGTTAAGGCTGCTGTAGCCCACCCCAAAATCATCCAGGGCAATGTGAATACCGGCCTGGCGCAGCTGCCTCAAGGTATCGGCCGCGTGGTCAATGGACTGAATCAGTACGCTCTCGGTTATTTCCAGCGTAATCCTATGGGGGTCCACCCCGGTTGCCCCAATCAGGTCAAGCAGGTGCCTGGCACTGTTCCCAACCAAAAGCTGCTGCACGGAAAGATTGATGCTCATGCGCTCCAGTCCCAGCAAATCTCCGTTGGCCTTCATAAAGGAACATGCATGGGTCAGCACATAATCCCCAAAGGCTTCCACCACTCCGTTTCGTTCAGCCAGGGATATAACCTGTCCGGCCGGATAATATTTCCCCTTTCCGTCAGGCAGGCGGGTAAGGGCCTCGGCTGCTTTAAATTGTCCCGCTTCCAGGTGCATGAGAGGCTGATACCACACCTCCAGGGTCTGCTGCTGGATCGCGTCATTGAGGCGGTGCAAAATGTCTGCCTCGGTGCGCAGCATCTCATCCAGCGTATCATTATAAATGACAATGCTCCTGCCGGATGCCTTGGAAAAGCTCATGGCTGACTGCAGCCGCTCCAGCAGGGCGCCGGGCGTATCGCCGTGGGCCGGATACTCACAGGCCACCAGACGTACCTGCAAAGGTATGGACAGGCTCCCCACCATCACAGGGAGGGTAAAGCTTTGCTGAAGGCGGGTCACATAGTCCTCTATTTTTTCCTTTGTCAGTGAAATCCCCAGAAATACATCGCCGTTCATGCGGTACAGATAGGAACCAAAATGCCTTGACAGGCGGTTCTCCACCTCATGGAGAATCGCGTCGCCTACATCGGCGCTGAACAGTTCATTATACTGGCTGAAGCTGCATATATCCACACAGAACAGGCTGAACGGCCTCTTGGAATCATAGGAAATCAGAATATCCGTATCCCGGAAATATTTGGGACGGTTTCCCACATTAAACACCGGGTCAAAATAAGCCAGCTGCTCCACCTTCTTGCGGTAACGGTTAAAGGTTTTAGACAGCTCTGTCATTTCAATATCGGTGTATTCATCAAACACCACATTATTATTTCCCTCAATCAGCTGTTCACATTTTTCCGTCATCCTCCGTATGGGGGATTCCTGCATCACCTCGTTGTAGTAAGATCGGAGCAGCGCTTCGATCTCCTCCTCCGCCCGTCCGGATCCCGGCTGGCAGCGTCTGTACTGATAGCGTGCCAAAAGGAAATTCTTTTCACCGTTGATTTGGACCTTCAGTAAAAGCTCTATGGACAGGCCCTTGGCAAAGTCCTCCTGCTGGTTCCCGTTCATCTCCTCCCGGAGGGCCAGTATAAAGCTTCCCGCTCCCAGGTACGCGGCCAGAAACGAACTGTGGATATATTCATTCAGCCGCTTGGGTATGCTCTCCAAAAAGGCTGCTTCCTGCCCGGTGCCAATCATCCTGGCGGCCTGGTTGTAGCCTTCGATTGAGAAGTAAAACAGCATAACGGAACCTCGGCCGTCCGAAAGCCAGGTGTCCAGCTTCTCCGTAAAGCCTTTCTGATTGTAGAGTCCGGTGGCCCTATCCCTTGTCTCCAGCGCTTCTATGGCCTGTTCCCTGTTATAACGCCGGTAAACCATATAAACCAATGCCAGCAAGAGACACGCAAACACCGCGCTGGACACAATCAGTCCCGTTTCCTGCGACGGGCTCAGCCAGCCGTTTGCAGGCTGTATACTGAGATTCCACTGGCTGGGCAGATAGAATACGGCTTTCTCCGCGTATGAAAAGTCCACATCATCCCTGGTTCTGGCAATAACCTCCTTGGCGCCGTTCTGGGGCTCCACCCTCCAGAGTTCGTAATCATATCCCCTGCCGGACAGAGCCTCCAGTTCAAGCTGCCCCAGCACATACTCCTGGTCCAGGGCCACGGCCACCTCGCCCAGATAGGCTCCCTTGTCCACAATGGGCTGCAGGAACAGAAAGACCTCCTGCCGTCCGCTTCCGTAATCCAGAACACAGGGGCCCTCCACTACCAGCTCCTTAACCACCTTGGCCAGCGTATAGGCATAGGAAAAATCCTTTAAATCACTGCCTGCCAGTTCCTCGTACTCCTCCGGCCTGGCGCTTACCACGGTGTCATTTTCAAAAAGGCAGACAAAACGTACCTCCTCCCTTTCCAAAAGCAGTTGGGACGCCCGTTCAAACCATTCTGTTGTTTCTTTGTCTGTTACAAGAGCTGTCTGTGCCAGGGCATCCGCCTCATTCAGGGTACCCTCCAGCTGCAGCATGATTTTTTCTTTATAATAAAATAAAATATTTTCGGCGTCTCTCTGCCGTATTCTTATCATCTCGCTGCGAAGACATGTCCCGAAGACCACTGTGGCAGCCAGGGTCAACAGTACCGCACCGGAGAAAAAGAGCATATTGCGTCCGCTTTTCTTCTTCATTTCGTCCCTCAATTGTGATGGATATAATAGTATCCTTTTCCATTTTGTTTCACATGGTAGAGCGCCTCATCCGCATCGGAAATCATCCGTTCCAGGGTTATGCCCGGCCGGTATATGGATACGCCCACACTGCACTGCACCGGTATATTCTGGCCCCGGACTGCACCCTGGACTGGAGGCGCAGGGTGAGACCGTCCAGTACGTCCCGCAGCTCCTTCTGGTCATCCAGGCTGGTTAACAGCAGCAGGAATTCGTCCCCGCCGTACCGTCCCACCACTCCGTCATATTTCTTTTCATACTCCCTGAGAATATAGGCCACGCTTTTCAGCGCTATGTCGCCACCGTCATGTCCGCATGTATCATTGATAAATTTAAGGTTATCCATATCCACGAAGAGCAGGGCCTTAACCGCTTTTGGATCTGCTTTTTTCAGCTACGCCTCCGCCTTATTGAGAAACACGGAACGGGTAACCACACCGGTCAAACCATCGGACAGGCCGTTGCTGGTCAAACGCAGTATTTCATTAAAGTCCACATTTTCAGGGCGTTCATTCTGATAAACCCTTTTTTCCAGTTCTCCCATGGATTGCACCAGCATATCCACAACCTCCATCTGCTTTGCTATGTACCTGCGCACAAACAGCAGCAGGGCAATGCAGGCCAGAGCCGTCAGACACGCCACTATTATCAGAGACGGAAGTATCTGGGAAAAGACGTCTCCGAAGCTGACCGTGCACAGGATATCCCAGTTGGTGTTGTCCACGCGCTGATACGCCGTATAACAGAGACTCCCCTCATGAATGCTCCAGTAAGAGCCGGGCTGTGCGGCCAGAAGCAGCTCCTCCAGTTTATCCGAGGTCGTCCCAAGCAGCGTATCATCCCGCAGCGCTTCCATCACGGAGTCGCCGTAAACCAGACCCGCGGTGGAGGACATGATCTGTCCTTTGGTTCCAACCAGAGTCGCGTCAGCGTTGAGACACCCCGCCGATTCCTCCAGAATCTGCACGGCCTCATCAAAGTAAATGGCGCAGAAAAGAGCGCCCGTAATCGTTCCCTGAGGGTCGATGAGAGGCACTGCCACCGTATAATTGAGCGTGGAGCCGTCGGCTCCCGCCGCGAAGCTGTCCGTAACCTGCCGCTGGCCCGTGGAAAAAAGTTTCTGCATATAGTCCCTGCTGGCAAGGCTGGCCGGTTCGCTGCCGTCCGAATAGACCACAATGTCCTCATCCACATAGCAGAGCATCATATATCCAAAATAAGGACTCATCTGGTCCAGTCTTTTTACTTTGACAATGGGCAAAACCTCCGGATCATAAAAATCCGGAAAGCTTGCCAGGGCCTCCAGCAAATCAATGGCGCCTGTAACCCTCTGTGATATCTGCGCGTGGCCGCTGCGCAGTGAGGCCCTGGCATCTGACTTCATCCGGCTGACCGTGAGCATGGCGCCTCCCAACAGGATGAACACTACCACAAACACGCAGAACACCACGCTGTAACGTATAATGGGTGAGAACGATATACTCCATTGGCCTCCCGGTTTCTTTTTCCCGCTTTGTTTCATATCAATCAACAATTCTCCTTTTCGGTTGTACATCTCGAAATAATCCCTGGTCCCATATTCTTCTTGGACCCCTATCCATATTATTATAGAACAAAATCACCCTGTTAGCAACAGAAACAAAAAAAGCCCGGCGGGAACCCTTCCGTTCCCTCCGGACCTTCATCACACTTGGTTTCGGTTATCCTTTACCCGCAGCTGTCCTTCTCGCCCACCACGGCCACTCCGCCGTTCTTTATAAACTCCGAGGGCGTCACATTGGTGTATTTCTTAAACACGCCGCAGAAATGCTTGTACTCGCTGAATCCCAGCTCGTCGGATATCTCATAGATCCGCATGGTGCCCTGGCTTAGCATGTTCAGGGCCTTCTTAATCCTGTATTGGTTCAGCAGATCCACAAAGGTGGTGTTAAGCCCTGCCTTTAACTTCCTGCTGAGGTAGCTGGCGCTGACTCCCAGGCTTTCCGCCACCTGATTGATACTCACCTTTTCCTTATAATGCTGCTTCACGAACTCATAGGTTCTCTTTACGTATGGGTCCATGCTGTTCTTTGCGCTTTCAAATATCCTCCACTCGTCATAGACCGTCAGAATCCTGTCCTGGGATATCTTCTCAATTTTCTCATACTTGCTGGCGTAGGCTATCTGCTGGTGGATTTTGTCCAGAGCTTCCTTTAGCTCATCCTCGTCCACGGGCTTTAGCAGATAGTCCGTGACTCCCATGTGGATGGCCTGCCGGGCCAGCTCAAACTCCGAATAGCTGGTCAGCACCAGACTGTAAAAATGCTGGTCCTTAATAGCTGTCTCTATCATCTTAAGGCCGTTCATCTTGGGCATCTTGATATCGGTGAGCACAATATCCGGCTGCTCCCTCCGTATGGTCTCCAGCCCCTCTGCCCCGTCCCTGGCCGTGCCCACGATAATGCAGCCCATGTCCAGTCAGTTTAAGGCAAAGGTAAGCCCCTTCCTGATGATCTCCTCGTCCTCCACAATCACTACTTTTAATAACACGACAGATTTAGGGGGGGGGCGGAGGGGGAG
>JAJQEA010000200.1 GCA_021201905.1 Clostridia bacterium | reverse complement strand
CCCCCCCCCCTCTTGGTCGGGTGCTTCCACTTGGGTGTCTTTATTTTGCCATTGTCATCGACACGTCCATGTCCTGTTCCGGGGAGCTGGTGAGACGGTTCCTGGAAGAGACCTACGACGTGCTGTCTGAGACTGAAAGTTATTTTAAGAAGGTCCATTTACACATCATACAGTGTGATGACGCGGTGCAGTCGGACGTGCTGGTCACAAGCCAGGAGGAGCTGAAGGCTTATATGGATGATTTCCAGATTAGAGGAAGCGGGGGAACGGATTTCAGACCGGCATTTGAATATGTGAACGGGCTTAAGAAAAGCCGCCAGGCAGCCTCCCTGAAGGGGCTTATTTATTTCACGGACGGCAAGGGAATCTATCCGGTGCAGGCCCCCTCCTACGACACGGCCTTTGTGTTCATCGAGAATATGTTTTCCGATGAAACGGTGCCTCCCTGGGCCATGAAGGTGGTGCTGGAGGAGGAACAGCTTATGGAGTACAGGCCGGGGAAGAGGAATGGACAATAGAAGCAGGGATGGGTTGATTATCCCACAGAGCAGGAGAACAGGACATGAATATTAAGCGGGCGAAGGAAGAGATAAAGGATACCATTGAAGCATACCTTTTAAAGGATGAGAACGGAGAGTACGTCATACCATCCATACGGCAGAGGCCGGTGCTGCTGATCGGTCCTCCTGGAGTGGGAAAGACCCAGATAATGGAGCAGATATCCAGGGAATGCAGGATTGGACTGATATCCTATACCATCACCCATCACACCAGGCAGAGCGCGGTGGGTCTTCCCTTCATCGAGAAAAAGACGTATGGGGACAGGGAGTATGCGGTTACGGAGTATACCATGAGTGAAATTGTGGCATCCATCTATGACCGGATGGAGGAAACAGGGCTTAAGGAAGGAATTCTCTTTATCGATGAAATCAACTGCGTATCCGAGACCCTGGCTCCCACCATGCTGCAATTTCTCCAGTGCAAGACCTTTGGAAGCCATAAGATACCGGAGGGCTGGATTATCGCGGCTGCCGGCAATCCGCCGGAGTATAACAAGTCTGTAAGGGAATTCGATGTGGTCACCCTGGACCGGATCAAGCGGATTGACGTGGAACCGGATTTGGGGGTATGGAAGGAGTATGCGTATGCCGAGAATATCCATCCGGCCATTATCTCCTATCTGAACATCAAGGGACAGAATTTCTGCCGGATTGAGACAACGGTGGACGGAAAGCTGTTCGCCACCCCAAGGGGATGGGAGGACTTATCCCAGCTGATCCTGGTCTATGAGAGTCTGGACAAAAGGGCTGACAGGGATGTGATCAGCCAGTATATCCAGCACCCCGGAATCGCAAAGGATTTTGCCAATTATCTGGAGCTGTATTATAAATACCAGAATGAGTATCAGGTGGATGAGATTTTGCAGGGCGTCATACGGGAGGCATTGTGCGACCGGGTTGCCAGGGCGCCCTTTGATGAGCGTCTCAGCGTTACAGGCCTGATTTTGTCCAGGCTGACAGAAGGGTTTAAGAAGCTGTGGCATAAGAATGCCTTCATGGAGCTTCTGATGGAGCAGCTTAAGCGTTACCGCCAGGAGATGGCAGGCAGGGCGGAAACATCTGCGATACAGGATACATCCCAAGCCCCGGCCATGGTTCTGGCGTCCCTGGCTCAGGAGCTGGAAAAGGAGTGTCTTCACAGGAAGAAAAGCGGACTGTCAGGAAGGCGTGAGGACCGCCTGTGGCTCAGTGTGCGAATCACGCTGGAGGAATATGCCCAGCAGATGAGAAAGGAAGCCGTTGAGGAAAGGGAGCAGGCCTGGGAATGGGTGCGCACAAAATTCATGGAGCACAGCGACTGCTATGAGGCCATGAAGGAGGACTGCGGCAGCCGCCTGGAACACGCCTTTGACTTCATGGAAGCTGCCTTTGGAAACGGCCAGGAAATGGTCATATTTGTCACGGAGCTGAATACCAGCGAAGCGTGTGTCCGGTTCCTGGATGAATATGAGTGTGAACGCTATTACCAGTACAATAAGGAGCTGCTCTTTGATGAACAGGAGCAGGCCATAAGGCGGAAGCTGTGATGAAATTGTGATGAAATGCAAAAAAGCGTGTCCGGGGCGCATCCTTCCCACGGTTGGTATTACCGTGGGAGGAACGCGCTTCAGACACGCTTTTTCTAACTTGAAATCAGTACTCTACTGCCTTCGTCTCATTATACACTTCTCTGTCCAGGTCGCCCAGCTTGCTGGATACAAGCATGCCAACCATGACATCGACGTCAACGTTCATAAGTGTTCTGAACATTCCTGAGAACCAGTCAATACCAATAAGGATAGCGATACTTTCCAGCGGCAGCCCCAGCGAGGAGGCAAGGAAGGTATACACGATTACGGAACCTCCCGGCACAACGATGGTTCCCATGCACATCAGGCATGACAGCAGGATGGCCATTCCCATTTGATAGGTGGTCAGCTGGATTCCTGTGGACTGTGCCATAAAGAAGATTGCAGCCACATAACACAGGGCAGCTCCGCAGCTGTTCATGGACATGGTAATGGGTCCGGTGAAATCTGCCACCTTACGGCTTACGCCGAATTTGACAACTGCATCCTCCATCTTGGTTGGGAGACAGATTGCGCCTGAGGTGGTGGTTACGGCCATCATGGACATTTTAGCGAACTTCTTAGGCATCTTAGCCGGATTTACCTTGCAGAGGGCAGCTGTCAGCGGTCCGTAAATAAGGAACTGGATAGCGTCTCCCAGCAGCAATACACCCAGGAATTTAATCATAGGAATGATGACCTTGAAGCCGGTGGAGCCCGCCACGTTTGCCAGCAGACAGAAGATACCAATTGGCGCAACGTGCATAACGGCCTTGATGATATTGGTAATGATGGCATTAAAACCGGTTACCCATTCAACCATGTTCCTGTTGCCGCTCTGGCGTGTATATGTACCCATGGCTGTGCCGAAGAACAATGCAAAGACAATACATGGGACCATAGCGCTGTCAGCCATGGAGCCGATGATATTTGTGGATACAAAGCCCAACAGAGTGTCCTGAAGCGAGGCTGTTTCCGCGGAGGCATTGGCTATGGCCTCAGCGTTGGCGATTTCGATGCCGATGCCGGGCTGTATGAGCATGGACAGCATAACGCCCAGCCCTGCTGATATCAAGGTGAAAAAGATAATCCACTTAAAGGTGTGGAACCCCATCTTTCCCACATCCTGTCCGTCCCCGCTGCCCACCGCGCCTGCAACCGCGGTCATTACCAGAAGCACAACAGACATCTGGATTAACCGGATAAAAATATCACCGATAAATTTTAAATTTGAGGCCCATGGCCCAATCGGAGACCCAAAGACAATACCGCCCGCTGTAGCGATTAGAATTTGTGTTGTCAGAGACAATCCTTTTTTCTTCCCCTCCATTGTTTCCCCCTTTTCTTTTACCTTCTTTTACTTTTTTTGCTGTTTTTTGTACGGATATTCCGTTTCACGTTCCCATGTCCTGCATGCTTGTATTTTAAGGCACAAAGCCTTCTGAAACAATGACGGCAACTTGGGAAGATTTTTAGGTTTTTTTATCTAAAGTGTATAATGAATGGCGAAGAAACATTTGCGCTTGTTGTGCTATGAGACAATGGAAACATGGGAGCGGCTGCAGGCATATGTCAAAATGACAAGGCTGCCGCCCCCTCCGCTGCAGCCGTGCTTTTTGAAGTCAAAGCCCACTGATTTGTATGAAAATGTAATATAAGCTCATAAAGAAGGGAATGATAAGCTGGATAGAACAATATTACATGATGGGAGGAACTGTTTTGGCAAAGGCGAATAAAGGGCAGAACAAAGGCGCGGTCCTGAGAGCGTTGGATACCGTGGAGCGGGTGGGGAACAGGCTGCCGGATCCGGCGGTGATTTTCCTGATACTGACGGGAATTGTCATCCTTCTGTCCGCCCTGTGCGGATTCCTGGGCTTGTCTGTCACATATGATTTTCTGGACCGCACAAGCGGGGAGATTACAATAAAGACGGTGGAGGCCGTAAGCCTTCTGGAGCCGGACAGCATCCGGTATATGGTCACCGCTGTGGTGCCCAACTTTACTGGTTTTTTTGCGCTGGGAACGGTTTTTACCATCATGATAGGCGTGGGGGTGGCGGACGGTACGGGCCTCATGTCTGCCCTGCTGCGCAGGATCGCTTCCTCCACGCCAAAGTCACTGGCTACCGCCGTGGTGGTGTTTTTGGGAATCATGTCCAACATAGCCTCATCCACAGGCTATGTGGTTCTGGTCCCTCTGGGCGCTGTGCTGTTCATGGCCTTTGGGCGCCACCCCGCGGCCGGGCTGGCGGCGGCGTTTGCAGGCGTGTCCGGGGGATGGAGCGCCAATCTTCTAATTGGCACCAATGACCCTATGTTCGCAGGAATGTCCACCCAGGCCGCATGCATGATTGACCCCGGATACACGGTGCTTCCTGTCTGCAACTGGTATTTCATGGTGGCGTCCACCGTTCTTATCACCGTTATGGGCACTCTTGTGACGGACAGGCTGGTGGAGCCACGGCTGGGCCCGTGGGTGCCTGGGGAGACAGGGACGGTAGGGGATATAGGGGAAAATGAAAGGAGAGGAATGGCCTGGGCCGGTATCACAGCTCTGGTCTATGCAGGGCTTATGGCAGTCCTGGCGGCTCCGCCCTGGGGACTTCTGAGGAATCCCGAGACACATTCCTTCCTCAATTCACCGTTTATGGACGGCATCATTTTCTTTATGATGCTCCTGTTCCTGCTTCCCGGTCTGGCCTACAGCATAGGCGCGGGAACCGTGAAGAACAGCAAGGACGCGGTGGCCCTCATGAATCAGTCCATAAGCGGCCTGGCAGGCTTCATGGTTCTGATTTTCTTTGCAGCGCAGTTCACCGCCTGTTTTAACTATTCCAACCTGGGAACCATTATTTCCGTCAAAGGGGCGGATTTCCTCCAATCGGTGGGGCTTACGGGACTCCCCTTAATCATCTGCTTCATCCTGCTCACAGCCGGTATCAATATCTTCATAGCAGTGGACTCGGCCAAATGGGCTGTCATGGCCCCTGTTTTTGTCCCCATGTTCATGCGGCTGGGCCTTTCGCCGGAGCTGACCCAGGCAGCCTACCGGGTTGGGGATTCCAGCACCAACATCATTGCGCCTCTGATGCCCTTTTTCGTATTGACAGTGGCGTTTTTCCAGAAGTACGACAAGGACGCCGGAATCGGAAGCGTTATCTCCACCATGGTGCCGTACGCAGGAGCCTTTTTGCTGGGATGGATTGTGATGTTCACCGTCTGGTATATGATGGGGCTGCCTTTGGGGCCGGGCGCGCCCTTATTTTACGGGCGATAGTTTTAGAAAAACCCGAGATTTGTGGAAAGCGGACGGCAGGCCATTTGATTGCCTGATATTTTTGGGTAAATTACAGATTGACGGGGAATGGCGGTTGGAGTAGTCTTTTTTAAGAAAACATCCCGCGTCATATCCTGTGAAGGTAGGCGGGATACAAAGGATGGTATATGACAGATGGAACAAAATGAAGCCGGATCCAGGATGTTCTCCAACCAAGATTTGAAGCGGCTGATACTTCCCCTTATTGTGGAGCAGATACTGGCTGTGTCCGTAGGAATGGTGGATACCATGATGGTATCAAACGCAGGGGAGGCGGCTACCTCCGGGGTATCCCTGGTGGATATGGTCAATACCCTGTTCATCAATATTTTTGCGGCGGTGGCAACCGGAGGCGCGGTGGTGTCCTCCCAGTATTTGGGGCAGAGGCGAAAGGACAGGGCCTGCCAGTCGGCCAACCAGCTGATTTTGATAACCGGAGTCATATCTCTTGTCATTATGGGACTCTGCATCCTGTTCTGCCAGGGTGTGCTGACTCTGCTGTACGGCGGTGTGGCCGGGGATGTGATGGCCAATGCCCTGGTATATCTGACCATATCCGCACTGTCTTACCCCTTTCTGGCAGTCTATAATTCCTGCGCCGCCCTGTTCCGGTCCATGGGAAATTCCAGGATATCCATGCAGGCGTCCATTATCATGAACATCATCAATGTCATAGGGGACTCCCTGTTTATCTTTGTGTTCCGTTGGGGTGTGGCAGGCGCCGCCGCGGCTTCCCTGATTTCCCGTATGACCGCCTGTTTTATTCTTCTCTGCCGCCTGAAAAATAAAAATCTGGACATATTTATTGGGGGAAAATGGAAATTTAATCCCGGGATGGTGAAACAGATACTGGGCATAGGCATTCCCAACGGGATTGAGAACAGCATCTTCCAGCTGGGCAGGGTTCTGGTGGTGGGAATCATAGCCATGTTCGGCACCACCCAGATCGCTGCCAACGCCATTGCCAATAATCTGGACGGAATGGGCGTGCTGCCCGGACAGGCCATGAATCTGGCCATGATTACCGTGGTGGGGCGCTGCGTGGGGGCAGGGGATTTTGACCAGGCCGGATATTACGCAAAGAAAATGATGAAAATCACCTACATAGTCAACGGACTTTGCTGTATAGCCGTTATACTGACTATGCCGCTTTCTCTCAGCCTATATAGACTGTCAAGAGAAGCATTGGAGCTGGGAGCAGTACTGGTGCTGATCCATGACGGGTGCGCGGTATTTTTATGGCCCTCCTCCTTCTGCCTGGCCAATGTGCTGAGGGCTGCGTGCGATGTGAAGTTCCCCATGTGCGTATCCATTCTGTCCATGATTATATTCCGCATAGGCTTCAGCTATGTGCTGGCCGTGGGGCTGGGCATGGGAGCCGTGGGCGTGTGGTGGGCTATGATTGCGGACTGGAGCGTCCGGTCCGCCCTCTTTGGATGGCGGTTTGCCAGTGGGAAATGGAAGACCTTTTATAAATGGAAAACGGGATAAAATAACTATACGGGGACTGCTGTTTATGTTACTATTAGACATATAAGAACGGATGGGAGATGACTGATATGAAGATAACCTATATCCATCACAGCAGTTTTATGGCGGAGCTTGACCATGCCGTACTTCTGTTTGACTATTTTGAGGGAAACATTCCGGAAACAGACAGAAGAAAGCCTTTGTTTGTATTTGCCAGCCACCGCCATGGGGACCATTTTTCCCGTTCCATATTTGAATTGGAGGAAAGCCGCGGGAATGTGACCTATGTGCTGTCCGACGATATCTGGACAAGGCAGGTGCCGGAGGACCTTCTGGGCAGAACCGTATTTATGGGACCCGGGGAGGAAGTGAGCCTGAAGGACGGAGCCGGGAATCCGGTGGACATCCAGGCGTTTAAGTCTACAGACGAAGGGGTGGCCTTCCTGGTCAGCCTGGAGCACAGGACCATTTACCACGCAGGGGACTTGAACAATTGGGTATGGGAGGGCGAGCCGGAGGCTGACAACCGCAGGATGAGCGAACATTTTCACCGGGAAATGGACAAGCTGGCAGGCCGCCATATCGATGTGGCCTTTATGCTCATCGACCCGAGACAGGAAAAGGATTTTTACCTGGGAATGGATGATTTTATGAGAATGGTGGGGGCGGACGTGGTGTTTCCCATGCATTTCTGGGAGGACTTTCAGGCGGCCGCCAGATTGAAGGCCCTGGACTGCGCCAGCGGATATAAGGACAGGATACAGGAGATACACAGGCGGGGAGAGGAATTCCTGGTGTGACAGGTGGACAGAGGGTGAACGGTTTTCAGACACAAAGTATGGAATAGAGAGAGGAACGGAGTATGATTTTGATTCGCGCAGGACGGGTCCTGGGACCCGCAGAAGGGCTGGATATAAAGGCGGATATTGTTTTGGACGGAGACAGGATTGCCGGGATATTTCCCGCGGACCAGGGCGGAGCAGAGGGAGCGCCCGGCTTTGGCACGGGGGAGAGGGCGTACGAACAGATAATCGAGGCAGAGGGACTGGTGGCAGCGCCGGGACTGGTGGATGTCCATGTGCATTTTCGCGATCCGGGACCCACGTACAAGGAGGACATCCATACAGGGGCAAGGGCCGCCGCAAAGGGCGGTTTCACCACGGTTGTGTGTATGGCCAACACCAATCCCATTGTAGATAACGAGAAGACCCTGCGCTATGTGCTGGAAGAGGGAAAAAAGACAGGCATCCATGTGTTAAGCTGCGCCGCTGTGTCAAAGGGATTCGCGGGCAGGGAGCTGACCGACATGGAGGGACTTCTGGCTGCCGGGGCAGCGGGATTTACGGATGACGGAATCCCCCTTATGGAGGGCACGTTTGTGAGGGCGGCCATGGAGGAAGCGGCCAGATTGGATACGGTCCTCAGCTTCCATGAGGAGGACAAGAATTTTATCAGGGAAAATGGAATTAACCACGGCAGGATTTCGGATGAACTGGGAATCTACGGCTCTCCGGCACTGGCAGAGGATTCCCTGGTGGCCAGGGACTGCATGATAGCCCTGGATACAGGGGCAACCGTGGACATCCAGCATATCAGCTCAGGACATTCCGTGGAGATGGTGCGCCTGGCCAAAAGGCTGGGGGCAAAGGTGTGGGCCGAGGTGACGCCCCACCATTTCACCCTGACAGAGGAAGCCGTGTTAAAGCACAAAACCCTGGCTAAGATGAACCCGCCGTTAAAGACAGAGAAGGACAGGCAGATGCTGATTGAGGGACTTAAGGATGGAACCATTGACATGATTGCCACGGACCATGCGCCCCACAGCAGGGAGGAAAAGGAACGGCCCCTGACCCAGGCGCCCAGCGGCATACTGGGACTGGAGACTGCCCTGGCCCTGGGGATTACCAATCTGGTAAAGGCAGGCCATCTCACGCTTTTGGAGCTCATGGAAAAGATGAGCCTGAATCCTGCCAGACTGTACAAGCTGGACTGCGGGCGCATGGAACCGGGAGCGCCGGCGGATTTGGTGCTGTTTGATGGGGACAGGCAGTGGACCGCGGAAGGGTTTGAATCCAAGTCATCCAACAGCCCCTTCCTGGGCGAGACATTGACAGGCAAAGTAATGTACACGGTTTGCGGAGGAAAGGTAGTCTATGGAGAGCAGGGAACAGAAGTTTGATGTGATTCTACTGGATGTGGACGGTACTCTTTTGGATTTCGGCATGTCTGAGAGGCAGGGCATGAAGGTAGTCCTTGAGCAGTATGGATTTGAGCCCACAGAGGAACGGCTTTTGCTGTACCATGAAATCAATGAGGGGTATTGGTCCGCCTTTGAGCGGGGGGAAGTGACAAAGGATGATTTGGTGTGGCAGAGGTTTGAGGCCTTTTTTGGCCGTCTGGGCAGGGAGGTGGACGGCCGTGAGGCAGAGGAGCTGTACCGGAGGCAGCTGGACGCATCCGCCTTTTTGATTGACGGAGCCCTGGAGCTGTGCGCCTATCTGAAGGGCAGGTATGATTTATATGTGGTCACCAACGGCACATCGTCCACCCAGTACAAGCGGCTGGCTGCTTCCGGCCTGGACCGCTTCATGAAGGATATATTTGTGTCCGAGGATGCGGGGAGCCAGAAACCGCAGAAGGAATATTTTGATTACTGCTTTTCCAGGATACCGGGTGCCAACCCGCGGCGTATGCTGCTCATAGGTGATTCACCTGCGTCCGATATCAAAGGCGGAATGGCCGCAGGCACCTATACGTGCTGGTATAACCCCGGCAAAAAGGCGCTGCCTGAGGGCATACGGGCAGATTATGAAGTGGGGAGCCTTAAGGAGCTTATGAAGCTGCTGTAGGCTCCTGTTTTTCCCTGATTTTCAGGGAGGGGGATTGTGACGCAAATCTTTGTCAGTTTTGCCATATAAAATGTCCTTTACACAAACGCTTTAGTGTGCTAATATGATAACGTGTCAAAAGACCATAAGGAGCCGCTGTATCCGAAACAGCGGAAAAAGAGGAGGACGTTTATTATGAAAAAGAGACTTTTTAGCCTGGCCCTTGCATCTGTGATGGCATTATCCCTGGCAGGATGCGGCGGTTCACAGAAAGCAGCCACAGAGGCAGAGACAAAGGCAGAAACTGAGCAGGCAGCAGCAGATACGTCTGCCAAGGCAGAGGATGCAGCCACAGAGGCGGAGACTAAGGCGGAGGGCGAAAACGCGTCAGAGGCCGCCGAGGGAAGCGACGGAGGAACATTGATCGTTGGATTTGACCAGGATTTCCCGCCTATGGGATTCATGGGAGACGACGGTGAGTATACAGGATTTGACCTGGAGCTGGCCCAGGAAGTGGCAAAGCGTCTGGGACTGGAGTACAAGGCGCAGCCCATTGCATGGGATTCCAAGGACATGGAGCTGGAGGCAGGCAACATCGACTGTATCTGGAACGGATTTACCATGACAGGGCGTGAGGACGACTACACATGGTCAGAGCCGTACATGGCAAATACCCAGGTATTTGTGGTGGCCAAGGATTCCGGCATAGCCGGTCAGGCGGACCTGGCAGGCAAGATTGTGGAGTGCCAGGTGGATTCCTCCGCAGAGGCAGCATTAAAGGAGGTCCCCGACCTGACAGCTACCTTCAAGCAGCTGCTTACCACGGCTGATTATAACTCAGCTTTCATGGATTTGGAGCAGGGCGCGGTGGACGCCATAGCCATGGACGTAATCGTGGCCGGATATCAGATTCAGCAGAGAAACGCAGACTTCGTTATCCTGGAGGACAGCCTGTCCGCGGAGGAGTACGGCGTTGGATTTAAGAAGGGCAACACACAGCTTCGCGACAAGGTACAGGCTACCCTGGAGGAGATGGCTGCGGACGGCATACTTAAGTCCGTATCTGAGAAATGGTTTGGCGAGGACGTAACTACGATTGGCAAGTAATAAAGGCCGCTGTCTGGACCTGCTGTCCTGCCGGATAATCCGGCGGCAGCTCGTTTAACAGCGGCTTTATACGGTATAAATGTTAAAGGCAGGTATGAAGCTATGGGTAAAATGACAATCCAGCAGATGTTGATTCAGTTGGCAGGAGGTATGGGAACCAGTATCCAGATATTCCTGGTGACACTAATATTTTCCCTTCCACTGGGCCTTTTGGTGGCCTTTGGGCGAATGTCCAAAAACCGGCTGCTCCAGGCCATTGTCAAGGTATACATATCCATCATGAGAGGCACGCCCCTGATGCTGCAGCTCATGGTGGTGTATTTCGGACCCTATTATCTGTTCCGGATCAAGGTGGGCAGCGGCTACCGGCTGTGGGCCACCTTCATTGGATTTGTAATCAACTATGCCACCTATTTTGCTGAGATCTACAGAAGCGGCATCCAGTCCATGCCAGTGGGCCAGTATGAGGCGGCCCAGATTCTGGGCTACAGCCGGTTCCAGACCTTTTTCAAAATCATACTGCCCCAGGTCATCAAACGGATTCTCCCGTCTGTGACCAACGAGGTCATCACCCTGGTCAAGGACACCTCCCTGGCCTTTACCCTCAGCGTGGCGGAGATGTTCTCCATAGCCAAGGCCCTGGCAGCATCCCAGACCAACATGATTCCCTTTGTGGCAGCCGGTCTGTTCTACTATATTTTCAACCTGATAGTGGCGGTTGGAATGGAGTGGGTTGAGAAAAAGATGGATTATTACCGTTAGGAACAGGAGGATTGTGGATTATGAAGCTGCTGGAATTAAATCATGTGGAAAAGTCGTTTGAAGGCCTGGGTATCATAAAGGATATATCCCTCAGTGTGGAGGAGGGGGAAATCGTGTCTGTCATCGGCCCCTCCGGTTCGGGAAAATCCACCCTGCTGCGGTGCGCTACCATGCTGGAAACCATGGACAGCGGGGAAGTGATATACCTGGGAAAGCGGGCGGCCTGGACAGAGGGCGGAAAGGCCGTGTACGCGTCAAAGAAGGATTTAAAGGAAATCCAGAGCCAGTATGGCCTGGTATTCCAGAATTTCAACCTGTTCCCCCATTACTCTGTCATGAGGAACATCACGGACGCTCCCATTCATGTGCAGAAACGGGATAAGGCGCAGGTATACGAGGAAGCCAGGGCGCTGCTCAGGAAGATGGGGCTGGAGGACAAGGAAAATGCATTTCCATGCCAGCTGTCCGGCGGCCAGTGCCAGCGCGTGGCCATTGCCAGGGCATTGGCGTTAAATCCCAAGATACTGTTTTTTGACGAACCCACCTCGGCCCTGGACCCGGAGCTGACAGGGGAGGTTCTCAAGGTGATCAAGTCCCTGGCAGACCTGGACATCGCCATGGTCATAGTCACCCATGAGATGGCCTTTGCAAGGGATATATCGGACCGGGTGGTGTTCATGGCAGGCGGCGTCATTGTGGAGGAGGGAACGCCGGAGCAGGTGTTTGCTTCGGATAATGAGAGGACACAGAGCTTTTTGGGGCGGTATGGGGCTTTGTTGAATTAATTTTAAAACCATATGAAATGTATACAGGCAGATACCTAAAAAGGCATCCGGGACCATGGAAACATGGCCGTGGATGCCTTTTTGCCGTACTGCGAACATGGGCACTGGAACATGGACTGAGTGCTGTTTCCATCATTTTCAGGCCGTATATTTTATTTGACAGTATGATGCGATACATTTAGAATCGACATTATACAGCAGTGGGAAAGGAGAAAAGAGATGTTTAAATTAGGCGCAATTACAGTGGGGCAGTCTCCAAGGACAGATGTGACGGATGATATCATGGGGATATTCCAGG
>JAJQEA010000401.1 GCA_021201905.1 Clostridia bacterium | reverse complement strand
CTGGCGTCCAGCACAGAGCACCGCAACGCAAGGGCCTTTCCATGGTGCTGGTCCACATCCCATGTTTAGATTACATTGACCCCAACCTCAAAACGCGCCATATCCCAGTCATCCATGGCCCCTATATATGAGGCCATGGCCTCATCCATGCGGCAGCTTCCCGCGCATCCCAGATTAATCAAATCATATCCCAATTTCCGGGCCAGCCTGAAGGCGTATGTGCCGGATGGCACCGACGCGTTTCCCCCATGGGTAATGGAGGAGCCGTAAACCAGCAGGCGTTTTCCGGGCATCTCCTCTTTCTTTGGGGGCCGGATATCCCCCTTAATGTCCCTGAGACAGCATCCCCAGTCATAGGGAAGCAGGATTCTGGTCACGGAAGGATGAAAGGAATAACCTTCCCCGGCAAACCTTTGGATGGCAGACCAGTCCTGCTTGCGGATTGTGATTTCTGTTCCGTCCGCCGTTACGGGCCAGGGGCTTATTTCATAGCTTCCCTGGTAATCCCCCTGGAACACCTCCAGCACTCCCTGGGAACGGAGGTTGCCCTCCGCCGGCATACGCCTGAGGCGCAGGACAGCCCTGTCCCCCTCCATCACGAACCGTATCTCACTGTTGCTGGCAAAAAGTATGTTTTTCTGCGCTTTCACGTTGAGCCCCAGCCTGATGGGTTCCGGCACCCGGCAGAGCTGGAAATCCTCTGCCTCTTCATTCCGAATCAGGCTTTCCACATTGTGGAGGATGGCGCTGCCAAATTCCATGTTTTTGTCGTCCCCTTTTTTATCTGATTTTGGTTTTCCTTACCCAATCACCCCTTCAGGCCTGATGTGGCAATTCCCTCCACAAAATATTTCTGGGCTGCAAAGAAAAGCAGAATCAGCGGAATCACGGACACCAGCGCCATGGACATGACCTGGTTCCACTGTATATTGGAGGTCACGTCAATGCTCACCCTGAGGGCCAGGGACAGCGGAAATTTTGAAACCGTGTTGATGTAAATGTTGGTGTTGAAAAAGTCGTTCCAGGTCCATAAAAACTGGAACAGACCGGCGGAAAACAGGGCCGGCTTCAGCAGCGGAAGCAGGATCTGTATAAAACACTGGAAGGGGCCGCAACCGTCAATGCAGGCGGATTCATCCAAATCCCTTGGAAGTCCCCTTAAGAACTGCACCATCATGAACACAAAGAAGGGGTAGCATCCCACGGCAGCCGGCGCGTAAAAGGTCATATAGGAGTCCAGCCAGCCCAGCTTGTTGAACAATGCGTATCTGGGTATGATGATGATGGCATTGGGCAGCATCAGCGTGGCTATGAGCACCATGAAAAGGAACTGGTTGCCGGGAAAATCAAATCTGGCAAAACCATAGGCCACAATGGAACAGGACACCAGCGTCAGCAGTGTGGTGGGAACCACCAGCGCAAAGGTGTTTATGAAATACTGGGCATATGTATAGGTTCCCGTGGTCTTCCATCCCTTGATGAATGCCTCCGGGCTCCATCCCTGGGGCAGAAGGCTCAGACTGCCGAATATCTCGTTATTGGTTTTAAAACAGGCAAAAAACATCCATATGACAGGAAACAGCATCACCACGCCTACGATTCCCAGAATTACATAGGTAATACCGTTTTTAATCTTTTTCTCTTTCATGCCGTCCTCCTAATTATCGTAATAAACCCATTTCTTCGAGGTCACAAACAGGACAATGGTCATGACCAGGATAACCATGAACAGAATCCATGAGGTAGCGCAGGCATATCCCATCTTAAAGTACTTGAATGCATCCGTGTACAGCTTCATTCCCAGCACATAGGTGGCCTTATTGGGACCTCCGTTCGTCACCACAAATGCGGAGGTAAAGTTCTGGAGGGCCGTGATAAGCTGCATAATAATGTTAAAAAACGCGATGGACGTAATCATGGGCAGGGTTATCTTGAAGAACATCCTGGGCTTTGACGCACCGTCAATCCGGGCCGCCTCATACAGGGACTGGGGCACCTGCTTAAGGGCGGACAGAAACAGCACCATGGAGAAGCCGAACTGCCATATTTCCAGCATACAGATTGTGATGACGGCCATATCCGGGGTTCCCAGCCATTTAACCGGGCCCATGTGGACCAGGCCCAGAAGGCTGTTGATGAAGCCGTCATTCATGAACAGCACCTTCCACAGGATTGCTACTGCCACGGAACCGCTGAGCAGGGAAGGTATGTAGTATACGGTTCGTATGAAGTTGATTCCCTTCAGGTTCCGGTTCAGTATCACGGCAATAATGAGGGCCAGCACCACCTTGCCCGGCACCGTGATAAAGGTATACTTCAATGTGACTGCCATTGAATTCCAAAACTCCCTGTCCTTTGTAAATAACTTGACGTAATTGTCAAGCCCCACAAATTCCGGCGCATGGAATATATCATAATTTGTAAATGAATACAGCAGCGAACTGATAAAGGGGTACAGCTGGAACACCAGAAAACCGAATATCCAGATACACACATACATGAATCCAATCCTGTTCCGTTTGGTCCAGCCGCCGTGCCTTGGCTTTGCCTTTGCCATCCTATCTTCCTCCTATCCTTCAAGCGGCCCGGGAAAGGATGTCCGGGCCGCCTGCGAATCTCTTTTATGTTTGGTTCTGGGACCTCTAGTTCAGGCCGCTCAGATAGTCACTAATCAGTTCAATGGCATTGTCGGCCGCCTCTTCCGGTGTGCTCTGTCCATAGGCAATGTTCTCAATCATGTCCTCCTGAATCGCGTAAACCTCTGCGCTGGTGGTATATCCCTTATCGCTCTTGCCGTTAAGCCCTGCCGCTAAATCCACCGCATCCACCACGGTCTGGTTTAAGAGGCCCTTGTCCGCGCACAGCTGCCTTGCCGTGGATGTGGGAGGGATAGATCTTACGTCCTTAAGAGTCTCCTGGGCCTCCGTGCTGTTGTAGAAATAGTTCAGGAAATCCACTGCTTCCTCCACATGTTGGGAATTCTTATTCACCGTCATATACTGCGGCGTATCTGCAAAGAACCCGTCGCTGATCCGGTCTTCTGCCATCGGCATCTGCACAACGGTACACTCTGCTTCAGGAACAGCGTCCATCAGCAGGTTGATGCTGGAGGAAGGGCCGTAGGCAAATACAAATTTTCCATCCATCCACTTTGGATTGGTGTGAATCTGCCCCTTGAAGGTGGCGCTGTCCTCTGCCGGTTCAAAGACGCCGCCGTCATAGCAGTCCCTGATGTATGTAAGCACTTCTACCAGCTGGTCCCTGGTAAAGCTCATCTTCTTTTCGCTGTCAATGATAAAGGATTCCCCTGTCATCTGGCGCAGATATGGCCTGAGCACGTACTCGCAGAGTATCTTGGTGTCGGTGTTCATGTAGTAATAATCCGGATTCTCCGCGTGAAGCTTCTTTCCGTCCTCCAGCATGGAATCCCATGTGATCTGCTTTGTCAGGTCCACGCCGCAGGTCTCAGCCGCGTTTTTGTTGGCCACGGTCGCCAGGCATGACATACCTGTAGGCAGGGCCAGAAGCTTTCCGTCAAAGGTGCCGAACTGGCTGATAAATGTCTCGTCAAAGCCGGAGGTGTCAAATGTATCCTTGTACTCATAGAAGTCCACGAAAAAATCTCCTCTGGACACAAAATCCGGCAGGGAGTCCACGTTCTGCTGAAGGATGTCGGGAGCTGTTCCGTTGGCCAGCATGGTGGATACCTTGTCAATATATCCCTGGTCCGAGTTCATCTCCGCCTCGATCCGCACCTCGGGATGAAGCTTCTGATACTGGTCAATGACAGCCAGGGTTGCCTCATTCCTCTCATCTCCGCCCCACCACATGAAGCGGAGCGTAATCTGGTCGCCTGACGGGGCCGGCGCGCTGCTGCCTGCCCCACTGTCCTTCCCGGCTTCAGCCTGGGATGTGGATGAGGGAGCCGGTTCATTGGTGCATCCCGCCAATACAGTGGAAGCCATAATACCGGCCATTAAAAGGCCTGTGATTTGTTTTGCTTTTCTCATTACTAATTACCTCCCATTTACATGTCTCTGTTGTTTTTTTCTGCATCATTGTTACTGTCCTGTTTTTCAACTGTCCTTATTGTACAGTACTTTTGCAATCTTGTTAAGAAACCGCGCTTACGAAAATGGTATCTTTCCTTAATCAGAATTCCGGGGAAAGTATCATTTTTTACAATATTTATTCATTATTGGGAATCCTTTGTCCCCGCTTCAGTTTTCAGATGATTTTTCTCTCTCTTTTATATATAATAAAAGCAGGATTTTTTAAGAAAAGGGGCCACCTATGTACCAAGTGATCATTGCAGACGACGAAGCCAAGATACGGAGCGGACTGGCCAATCTCTTTCCATGGAACCAGCTGGGTTTTGAGATTACCGGCTCATTTTCCAACGGCAGGGATGCCTATGACTTTGCCCTGTCAAACCCTGTGGACCTGATTCTCTCCGACATCCGCATGCCCCTCATGGACGGGCTGGAGCTCTCGGAACGTCTGCTGTCCCGGAAAAAAGTGAAAATCATATTTTTCAGCGGTTTCCAGGATTTTGAGTATGTGCGGAAAGCCCTGCGCAACGGCGTCTTTGATTATCTGCTAAAGCCAGTTAAATATGAGGACCTGGCAGACTGTCTGACCCGGGTAAAGGAGCTGCTGGACAGGGAAAAGGGCCAGGACATGCCGGATATCTGCGAAAGCCTGAGCTACTATGAAAAAATCATCACCACGGTAAAAAACTATCTGGACACGGACTACCAGGACGCCACCCTGGAACAGGCAGCCAGACTGGTGTCCTTAAGCCCCAATTACCTGTCCAAAATCATGAAGGAGCACTCGGATACCAGCTTCTCCGATTATCTGCTCAAGACCCGGATGGAAAACGCGGCCCGGATGCTGAGGGATATCGGTTACAAGCAATATGAAATCGCCTACCGGGTGGGCTATGACAATCCCAAGAATTTTTCCCGGGCATTCCACCAGTATTTCAACATGACGCCCACGCAGTACCGCAATTGCGGCAGCCGTCCGGAATCACATCCGTGACGCGGCCCGGCTTCCCCACACGGAAAAACGCCAAAAGGAACTGAAAACCATGAGAAAATGTAACTTTATAAAAAGCTTTTTATACTATTCAGCCATCATAGCCATTCCCATCCTCACCGTATTCCTGGTATTCCTGGCCTTTGTCTTTCAGGGAAAACAGAGTGAAATCCGTGAGGATGCCGAGACAGCAGCCCAGGCTGTGAGGGATAATTACTCCTTTATCCTGGACAGCGCCGCCACCCAGTACGATATCCTGGCCAGGAACCCCAGGCTGTCCATCTCCCTGCGGGGATTTATTTCCCATAAGCAGATCGGCTACCTGGACGTAATCCTGTCCAACACCATCCTGTCCAACTTTAATTCTTTGACCAACAACGCTCCCTATATTGCCTCCGTATACTATTACCTGGATGGCTATGATTCCATTCTCACCTCTGACACCGGAGGGACCACGCGGCTGTCCCAGTTTTCAGACCTGAGCTGGAAGGATTCCTATGACCACTCTGACCAGGATGAATGGCTGGAACGGAGGGAAATGCACCAGTACTCCTACACACAGCCCGTCCCGGTCCTTACTTACTTTAAGAAGCTAAGCATGTTTAAGGGCGTGGTCATGGTCAACATATATGAGGAACAGTTAAAGCAGCTCATCAATACCAGTTCCCAGCTGGACCGGTTTTTTATCCTGGACAGAGGCGGTAATTTTCTGCTTCAGGGAGGCGCGGAAACCGCCCAGCTGTCCCTGGAGGACAAGGATCTGCTGGTCAGCCGTCTGGAACAGTCGCCGGACGACGCCTACCGCGGATGGGTGGACTTAAGCCGGGGAAAATACTATGTGAGAATCATCCCGGCTGACTGCGGGACTTATATCGCAGCCTGCATAAGCCACTCCAACTACTATCAGGCCCTTTACACCCTGCTCCTGCAGTTTTTAATGGTCCTGGCCGCGGTGATTTCGACCTCCCTTTGGATTGCCTATACCATCACCAAAAAGAATTTTCAGCAGATCGATTATTTCATTGAAGTGTTCTCGGATGCGGAGCGGGGCGTATTTAACTCGGAAAAGCCGGCGTTCATCAAGGATGAATACGATATAATCCTCAATAACATTGTCCAGCTCTTTCTGAACCAGACCTTCCTGCGCAGCCAGCTGGCCTTAAAGGAACAGGAACAGAAGGTAGCTGAAATGACGGCCCTGCAGCTGCAGATTAATCCCCATTTTCTGTTCAATACCCTGCAGACCCTGGACTTCAAGGCCATGGAATATACTCATAAGCCCACCGCGGTCAACCAGATGATTAAGGCGCTGTCCGATATCCTCAAATATTCCCTCCAGAATCCCCACTCCATGGTGACCTTAAAGGATGAAATTGATTATCTGAAAAAATATGACAGCATTCAGCGGTACCGCTATGAGGACAAGTATATCCTTTACTATGAATACGAAAAGGAACTGGAGAGCGTTCCCATCATGCGCCTGATTCTCCAGCCCCTGATTGAAAACAGCCTGTACCACAGCATCAAGCCCTTAAACGGCTCAGGCTTTATCAAGCTGCGCATTGTAAAACGAAAGGGACAGCTGATTTTTTCCGTCGTTGACTCCGGAGTGGGAATGGAAAAAACAGATATCAGAAAATTGTATGAAAAGATAGCCAATCCGGGCAGCGAGAATATCGGGCTTACCAATGTAAACAGCCGCCTAATCATGCGCTACGGGGAGGGAGCCGGACTTAAGATACGCAGCAAGAAGGGCATGGGAACCTGTATCTCATTTTGCATACCGGAAGAAGGCTTGTAGTGTTGTGTCTGGCATACATATTGGGATATGCGCCAGACCTTCAAATCACCAGTCATATTTCAGGACATGCCGAATAAAATATAATATCACCCTTGAAAGGAGCATTTACATATATGACAATCTATCCAATCTGTGCTGCCATGATGAAATACAGGATATTCCAGACCCTGGCGGAAGCCTATTACAGATACCGAGTGAAAAAGCCATGTTTTATCATGCAGCAGAATAACCGATGGACCCTTGTGACCATGGATAGATGATCTCATATGGCCTGCATGGGAAATTATGACCATAAACAAAAAAAGGACGCTGTCCTGTGACGGGTGCTTCAGGCCTTGAATCTGCTCCTGAACTTCCATCATAGGACAGCGTCCTTACGCTATTCTGTTACAATTCTTAGGATTCCTTCTTTTTCTTTCCAAGGACCATATACACTGCCATCAGCATCCCCGAAAGAATGAACGATAATTCATGGGCACTGCTTCCCCTGTCACCGGTTTTTGGTATGGCGGCCAGCGGTATCTCCCCATCGTCTATGATGGCCATTGACTGGCTGAATGCCGCCGATGCATCCGCCGGAAGGGATGCAAGGGGAACCTCCGAAGCTTCAATCACATTCTGCTGCGCGCCTGGTCCGCTCTGGGCGTCAGCCGCCTGATATCTGCCTGTGCCGCCGGACGTTGTGGTGCTGCCTCCGCCTGTACCGCCGGAGCCATCGGAGCCCCCGGATGTATTAGTGGTATCACCTGTGGATGTGCCTGTGGTATCAGTATTTTCCGTGTCGTTCCCAGGCACTTCGCCTGATTCATTTCCATTTTCGCTGTTTGAATCGTCATCTGGTTTACCTGAGGATTCGTTTCCTGAGGAACCGTTGTCTGAGGTATCATTGCCTGGGACAGTACTACCATAATAATAATTTTTAAATAAAATTCAATTTGATAAGCAAATCCCGTATTAGTAAAGGAACCATCTATCTCTGGCTTTTTTGATGGTTCTTCAGGCCGTCCAAAATCTGCGGCCATCAAAGGAACCCATTTTTCAGGCTGAGCGTCTATCACATTCTGCACTGACTTTGTGTGGAGGTCAAAACTGGCCGCTGATTTAGATAAAAACTGGTACCAGCTTCCTCCTTCACTGTTATATGCCACATATGCAGTCCAGTTTGGTATATGGTCCACATTATTATCATCTGTCTGGTTCATTGACAGATATGGAACGATTTCCATTTTTTCAGGGCTATTAAACTCGCCGCCATTGGTTCCTTCTTTCATGATACGGAAATAGATATTCAAACGGCTACTGCTTAAATCTACATCGATTTTCGAATCATCAAATTTACTCTGGGCCATGTCTATTACATCCTGGAATCCCTCTTCTGAGGCCAAAGGCCATTCTTCTAAACCATGGTCCTCCAACAGCCTTTTCCTTAGCTGGTCATTCCACGCCCCCAATTTTTCGGTCTTAAGCAGAGCCTTTCTCTCATTATGTGTCTTACATTTTGAAAATGCCGTTATCAATGCCGTTGCCCGTTCTACCAGAGAGCCATATGCCCCCTCTTCATAATGATACTCAAAGGTTTTATCCTCCTCTGGATGTTCTTCACCGCTGTCACCGCTACCATTGGTCCATTCAATTTTTGTCCGGCTAGACTCATATGCTTCTATGAAGGTATTGTTGGGATCCTCTATCGTCTGAACCACCTTGTATTCAGCCGACGGCCCAACATTCCCTATCTTCATCTTTCCATTGGGTTTTAAGTTGAAGGTATAGGTATTGGTATCACCTTCAGTTTTAGCAGCAGTCTTAAATTCCTCTGCCTCGTCATTTTCTGTCAGCAGATAAAGCTTCTCATTCTTATTTTTCTGGCTGTCTGTGATACTGACTTCATAGGTATATTCCACGTTTTCAGCACCTACACTGTCATCCTGCAATTCATTGGCAATAACCAGATAAGGCGACGTCTTAAATATAGCCGTAAAAGCCGAGAAATGGTCGGTCTGGAAATGAATCTGTCCAACGGACGCACTTCCGCTCACATCCAGTTCCTGGCGGCCTTCGCTGTCAACCCCAATATCGTCTGCGGAAATGCCATCCAGCACAGGCACCTGGGCTACGGCTTCCGTCTCCCCGCTGCCTTCCAGCTCCGCCTTTGCGGATACTGCCTGGACCTCCTGGGTAGGTGTCTCCAAATGAAGAATTTCAATCTGGTCCGCCTCCATGCTGGCCTTCTCAATCCGTTCTCCGCTAAATGATACCGTGACAAGGTTGCTGCCGTCCTCCGCCCAGCTGTTATCTAATTTCACGCCATCATACATAAGGTTGATATCATATGCAATGATGGTGCTCACCATTGTCCCGTCATCAGACTCGGCATCCACCTTTTCCGTCAGCGCTGATTCCACCTGCTCTGTGATCTCCTCCGCCTGTATCTCTGTGTCAGCAGGCAGCACTCCTTCGGGGGCAGTTATCCTGATTGTAACCCCATTGACCTCCACTGACTTGTCAAATGCGGGATGCTCCATTGTCTCCAGCGTGTATACCTGTATGTTCTGCTCCTCGTAAACCTGGGATATGGTATACCATGCTGTCTGTGACCCATCCAGGTCATCCGTAACGGATTCTGCTTCCAGCTCCTCATCATTGGCTGTCACATTGTCAATTGTGTATCCCAGCTGGGTCTTGACTCCAAAGGTCAGGCTTTCTCCGTCCTTCACGCCTCTGGGGCCCTCCAGAATCCGGGCGCTGGCCTCCGGAAAACTGGCATATGTCACCTTATATCCGTCAAAATCCTCCATTGCCTTTAACTGATTCAAGCTTGTGGTGTAAACCTTTGCCGTGGAACAATATCCCATTCCGGCTAAATCAGAGGTACTGGCCTTCTTCGTATCATCCTCCGGCACTGGCTCCGGTGCGGTTTCCTGCTCTGACTCCGAAGGAAGAGAGGTATCTGAGGACGGCGCTGTTGATGCATCGGAGGAATCAGCAGACGGATCGCTGCTTCCGGCCGTGCTGTCTCCTGCCTGGGTACTCTCAGGCACACTTTCCTCATTGCTGTCTTTTGTGGTCTGCATTTCGTCTGTATCCGGAGCATTCACTTCCGTTGTCGAGTCAGACGGTTCCATGGACTCTTCCGCAGCTGATGTCTCAGTCTCTTTTACGGTCCCGGACTCTTTTTCTTTCTCAGTCTCAGTTGCCTTTTCAGTCTCCTTTGCTTCCCCGTGGTCCTCTTTCTCCCTGGGTTCGGTGTCCTTCTCTTTGGAAATCTCTTCCTTCTCCGGCTCATTGTCCTTCTTATCCGCGGAGTCTGCCTGATTGCCATCTTCGTTCTCAGATACAACCGGCACATCATGACGGGATATGGCGGCTACGGGCACAGCGCCCTCCCCGTTCTTGTCCTCATCCTGATTTGTCTTTTCTTCCCTGTCCTCCTGCCGGGTGTCACTGTCATGGTCCGCAGAATCATTTTCCACCGAATCACGCTCCGGCTTCTCATCGGAACCGGCTTCGCTGTCCTTCTCAGGTACGTCTGCCTCTGTGTCGGCAGTATCTTCTTTCTCAGTCTCTGTTTCCTGGGTATCATCTGACGGCAGGGCTTCTGTATCACCCGTACTGTCGTCTGTACTACTGTCTGTACTGCCGTCTTCACCGCCGTTTTCGCTGCCGCTGCCGGCTGCGCTTCCATCCGGCACGGTTGTTTCCTCTGTGGCGCTTTCAGCCGGTGTCTCAGACCCGGCGGCTACCGTCTCATCCTGGGCCGGCTTTGATATGATATCTACTTCCTCATCGCCAAAGGCATCCTCATAACTTCTGATGGTGACACGCTTTGTCTTTTTCACCTTCTCCACACCGTCATCCATCCGGGTGATTTCCATGGTGCAGCTGATGGTATCCTCGCCGTTATTCACATAGAGAAGAATGATTTCCTCGTCCCCGGTTACCATATACATATCATCCGCGTCCTCCGGAAGGCGCACAAACACGCGCAGCTCCGCTTCCATGCTGCTTCCTTCCATCTCAGGATATACCTCATATACGGCACCCCCGGCGCCGAAAAACACCTTTTCAAATTCAGCGATCCTGCCATTGGTAAAGCCTAAATCATCTGCAGTTATCTCATGGCCGCTTTCAATGGCCTCCTCCACAGCGGCTACCAAATCCGCGCCTTTCATCTGAAACGTAACCTGGTCCGCCGTACCGGCATAGGATACATTCAGGCCGGTACCCAGATTTGTGAAAACCATGGCTGCTGTCAGCAAAAATGCCAGAATTCTTTTCTGGCTGTAGTACATGGATTTCGCTATTGTACCGGAACTTCTCCGTCTTTCCATAATAGTTCTCCTTTTCATAAACTCCCCTGTCAATCAGGTGCAGTTGCATCACGATTTATCTTAACAATATCATATCATAAATCATTACGCTTTGGTTACATTTTCCTGTTTTTTATAAATTATTTATGTATTTTGAATTGTAACCAGAAGCCGCTTTTTCCCGTTATGGTTTCATCATAGCATACAAAGCGTTACGTGAAGCGTTATTTTGAGCCGAAATTGGTCACTTTTTTTATTTTTATATTAATTTATTCATTTTTTTATAACATGTGCACCCCCGTTTTCCCTGCTTTCCACACAAACCAGAAAAAAATGGAAATCTTTTTCTCCCCCCAAACCGTATAAAACATCTGGAATCCGTACATCATTTCGTTATAGCAGATTCATCCAGTACAGCCCTGTATGTTTCACTGCAGGGCGTATGGCATTATAACGGAGGTAAGGATTATGTCGGGCTACAAAGTTGAGATATGCGGAGTCAATACCGCCAAACTGCCTTTACTGAGCAATGAAGAGAAAGAGGAACTGTTTCAAAGAATTCTGGACGGTGACATGGAGGCCAGGGAGCAGTACATCAAAGGGAACCTGCGCCTGGTACTCAGCGTAATCCAGCGCTTTTCAAACAGCCAGGAAAACATCGATGACCTGTTCCAGATTGGATGCATCGGCCTAATCAAGGCCATCGACAACTTTGACATCACTCAGAATGTCAAATTTTCCACTTATGCAGTGCCTATGATACTGGGAGAAGTACGCAGATATCTGAGGGACAATAATTCCATCCGGGTCAGCCGTTCCCTGAGGGATACCGCCTATAAGGCCCTCTATGCCAGAGAGCAGCTTACCAGAACCAATTCCAAGGAACCCACCCTCATGGAGATCGCGCAGGAAATAGGTGTTTCAAAGGAAGATATCACCTATGCGCTGGACGCCATACAGACCCCTGTCAGCCTGTATGAGCCGGTTTATACAGACGGCGGGGACCCTCTTTTTGTGATGGACCAGATCAGCGACAAGAAGAATCTGGAGGAAAACTGGGTGGAGGATTTATCTCTGGTGGAGGCCATGAAGCGGCTGCCGGAGCGGGAGCGCCATATCATCGACATGCGTTTCTTTGAGGGGAAAACACAGACTGAGGTTGCCCAGGAAATCCATATCAGCCAGGCCCAGGTGAGCCGTCTTGAAAAAAATGCGCTGAAAAGTATGAAATCCTATTTAAGCTGACCCTTGAAGCCTTTCAGCAGATGTGTTAAACTATTCATGTTAGTGCTTGTTTGAAACATATGCCAACAGAAAGTGAACATATCTATGGAACAAAATGAACGCAGATTTGCAGTATTGATTGATGCAGACAATGTCTCCCCCAAGTATATCAAGTATATTTTGGATGAAGTGTCGGATGTGGGAATCGCCACCTACAAGCGCATTTACGGCGACTGGACAGATAACGAGAAGCGCAGCTGGAAAAATGTGCTCCTGGACTGGTCCGTAAACCCCATCCAGCAGTACAGCTACACCACCGGAAAGAAC
>JAJQEA010000003.1 GCA_021201905.1 Clostridia bacterium | reverse complement strand
GCATATCCAGAAGGCAGATTCTGTCTGACTTCTCATAACAGACAAGGGCCGCGCCGGCCATCATGGAGCTCAGCATGGATCCCACGCATCCAAAGGAGTGGAACATGGGCGGCGTCATGCACAGCCGGTCCTCTTTCTCCAGTCCCAGGTACTGTACATGGCTCCAGGCATTTTCCAGAAGCTGGCAATGATTCAGCACCACTCCCTTTGGCACGCCGCTGGTGCCTGAGGTATGGAGAATGGTGGCGTCGTCAAAGGGACTGACCGCCCTCATCCTCTCCTCTAACAGCCTGCCGTCCATCGCCATTCCCTGTTCCATCAGTTTTTCAAACTGCCAGGCGCAGCTTCTGGGCCGTTTGGGATCCGTGACGATCACATGGCGCAGCAGGGGCAGACGGGGCGCGTAAATCCTTCCCGGAGCCGCCTCCTTCAGTTCCGGGCTGATTTGGTAAAACATGTCCATGTGCTCCCGGTTCTTGATTCCCTGCTTGAGGATGACCGCCTTTACATCCGATCGGTGGAGCAGGCACTCCAGCATATCCTTCTTTTCGTGGATATTCAGGTTTACTATCACTGCCCCGGTTTTTTCGATTGCTATTTTTGTAACCACATTTTGCCAGCAGTTATCCATGATGACCGCCACATGGTCCCCCTTTAGGATGCCTATGTGAATCAGCCCTTTTGCCAGACCGTCGCTGCGCCTCTTGACCTCGCCGTATGTAAGGCGCTCTCCCGCCAGATTGTCAATGACAGCCTCCCTGTCCGGGAAGCGCTGTGCCTGTATGTCCGCCAGCTCTCCCAGGGTCAGATGGATGTACCGCTTGAGACAGACGCGGTAAGGCGCTCCCTCCCACACGGCCTTTACGTAGTCCCGCCCGGATATCAGGGGCTGGTTCCTGCAAATACCTGAAAGCATGTCCGCGAAAGCCTCTGAACGCGGCACAGCGCCCTCCCAAGCCAGAAGGCTGCCGTTCCTGTCAAAGAGAAAGGAGGCGTCCTCGGGGCCGTTCTCATCCCTGCAAACCACTGCTTCTATTCTTCTTTTTCCGTCAATCAAGTCTCCCATCCAACCGTCCCCTATCTCTGTGACCGTTTATTGATAGCTGTCAGAACAAACAATATAACCAATGCCACTACGCCCATGGCGCCCACTGCCATCAGCGGCACGCTGTATGACTCGGTGTTGTCGTAAAGACTGTTGGCCAGAATCGGCCCTATGTAGCCGCCAAGTGCAAATCCGATAAACATGATGCCGTAATTGACCCCGTTATACTTGATTCCAAAGGCATCTGCCGTCAGTGCGGGATAGACGCCCATGCTTCCGCCGTAGCACATGGCTATCAGCATGGCAAAAACCAGGAACAGGGCCAGGGAGCCGCTTTCCGTAAAGGCGGACAATGCAAAGCCGCTTACCGCCACAATGACTGCCATAATGCTCAGAGCCGGATATCTTCCCACTTTATCGGAAACCCATCCTCAGAGCACCCGGCCCCCTGTATTGGCCAGTCCAATGATGCTGACCGCGGTGGCCGCCACTGCCGCGTCCACTCCGGCTATGGCCTGGGCCATGGGAGAACCCTGGCTCACCACCATGAGTCCGCCTGTGGCAAATATGGTAAACGCAATAATCATCAGGTAAAACCTTCCATCGGCCAGCATCAGCTTCCAGTTCTTTCCGTCAGCCGGAGCAGCCGAACTGTTTTTCACCACCGGAGGCGCCCACCCCGTGGGCAGCCATCCCTCGGGAGGCTCGGTTATGAAACAGGCGGCTATGATTATCATAACACCAAACAGGATTCCCAGCACCCGGAACGTAAACATGACGCCTCCAGAAGCGATCAGGGACTGCATAATTGGCGGAAAAATGATGCTGCCCGCCCCGTAGGCAGCCGTGGATATGCCTGCAATCAGGCCCCGCTTGTCAGGGAAAAACCGCACCGTATTGCCGATGGTGATGCCATAGGCAAAGGCAATTCCGAAGCCGCAGAGAAGGCCGTAAGTCACATACAGCATGGTCAGGCTGTGGATAAAGCTGGTGCATATCAGCCCCGCGCTGAACAGGATTCCTCCCAGCCACACCACATTCCTGGGCCCCTTAAGCTTTTTTTGGAGTCCATTGCCCGCAATCATGGGAATGGGCGCCACGCCGCTGCAGATTGTAAATGCCAAAGCCAGCTGCGACTTCTGTACCTCTGTACCGAATATCACTGCCCCCTCGTTAAAAAGTCCTGTCTGATAAACACTCCACGCAAACCCCGTACCAATACATATATTGACAATAACACTGGCAACCAGAACCGCCCATCTTTTTTTCATCAGATCCATAAATTACCTTCTTCCTTGTACGCCTAAAGACCTGTCACTATTTGTTATTTTTTTAACATGTATATCAAAAATATATTTACGGCTTCACCTCCCCCGGAGCAGACTAAAACATCTGCTCCGGGAAGGTGAAACCATAAACACGCAGTCATGAATGTGCTTTTATGACTGGACAGCCCCCATATCCAACACCATCTTCTTTATAAGAGCCCTTACCTCCTGTATCTTATATGAATTGTTGGCCATAGCCACGGTTCCCTCCACTGCCAGCTCTGCCGCGGACTCTGCCAGCTCCTCATCCGGCTTCCTGCCGGCCAGGAACGCTTCCACCTTTTTTCTCTCCATGGGCACCGGAGCCACGCCGCCCAGAACGATTCGCGCGTCCTCTATGAGACCGTCCTTCATCCTGCAGGCGTAAGCCAGGCTGACAATGGCAAAATCCACTGCCTCGCGCACCCTGAATTTATCATAGGCCGTGATATATCCTTCCGGTATCCTGAACCGGACAGCCGTCACCAGTTCATCTGCGTCCAGCATATCCGCCGCCTTCAGGCGGGTGGTAAAGAAGTCGGACGCCCTCACGGTTTTCCTGGTGGTCACAATCTGGGCGTTTAACAGGATGAGCACAGGCGAAATGTCCGAGGCATTGACGGAGTAGCATCCGCAGTTCATGCACCGTCCGGCCTCCCTGGCCGCTTCCTCCCCTGTCAGAGTGAAGCTGTCCTCCTTATCCAGGGCCCGCTCAGCGGCGGACAGCTCCCTGTCCTTTACCGCGTGTTCTTCCTTTACGCCTGCGGCGTCGAAATGGATCAGCTTCTCTTCCCTGCGCCGTTCGGGCATGATTCCATAGCCTCTGTTAATGGCTTCGGCCGCGTTGCGCCCGGAACGGACTCCCTGGATCACGGTGGCTGGTCCTGTGGTGGCGTCGCCTCCCGCGTAGATCCCGGTCTTGCTTGTGGCCTGGGTGTCCTTGTCCACCTGAATCAATCCCCGCTCCAGGGCAAGATCGTATTTGTCCCCCAGGAAACTTAAATCCACCTTCTGCCCGGCTGCCATCAGGATGGAATCCGCCGATACCGTGAGCGTCTCCTCCCGGTTGTATTGGGGATTGAAACGTCCGTTCTCATCCTTCACCGAGGTGCAGTGCATAAGCTCCATTCCGGTGACTTTGCCGTCCTCATAGATTGCCTTTGATACGCCGTAAGACGGCATGATTTCAATGCCCTCCTCCCTGGCCCTTGCAATCTCTTCCCTGCTGGCCGGCATCTCAGGCTCGGATTCCAGACAGGCCAGAGTGACGCTCTCCGCGCCCAGACGCCTGGCGGTAATGGCCACGTCCATTGCCACATTTCTGCCTCCCACCACCAGGACATGGCGGCGGTCCTTTTTGTTCATCCACTGGTTGACTTCCATCAGGAACTGGAGGCCGAACTCCGTAAACTCCTCGCCGTCAAATCCCAGCACAGGACGTTTCCAGGCGCCGGTGGCATAGAACACATTGTCATACTGCTTCTCCAGATCCTCTGCCTGTATATCCTCTCCCAGACAGCAGCCCAGGCGGAAATGGATTCCCATCTTTTCATAGGCGGCAGCCACCTGCTTCACATAGGACTTGGGCAGCCTGTAGTTGGGAATGGCGTAAGTCAGCATGCCGCTGGGCTCCTCCATCTTGTCAAAGACCGTCACGTCATGGCCCGCCTTCCTCAGATAATAGGCCGCGCTTAAGCCGGCTGGACCGGCTCCCACCAAAGCCACCTTATGGCCTGTCCCGGTTTCCGGTGCCTTGTAAAATGTGTCCGGGTGCTCCAGTATGTAATCCCCCACATAGCGCTCCACGCCGTGGATGGACACGCTCTCGTCCGAACCGCAGCAGTTGCACTGCTCCTGGCAGGTATGGGCGCAGACCCTGGATGTAATCATGGGAATGGGATTGGCTTCCATCAGGATGCAGGCTGCTCCCTCCACATCCCCCTCCCGCAGCCTCTCCATATAGGCCGGTATGTCCGTATTGGCCGGACACTGGACCGAACATGGGGTGGTGTGGACCTTCATGCCCCCGAATATGGAATGGTAACGGTTATCTCCCATCACGGCATAGCACTCTTTCCCGCCCTTTCTCATACAGTCCATCCTGCCGCCGATGCCGTGGGGATAGCGGTAAAACCAACAGCGCACATCCTGGCATATGTTGCCTCCGATGGTGGCCACGTTGCGGATTAACGGTGTTGCCACGGAACGGGCTGCCTGGGAGAGCACCGGGGCCTTCTCATTCAGCAGGTCCGACTTTACGATGTCGCAGAGCTTTGTCAGGGCGCCGATTTCAATGGTGTCCCCATCCTGCTTTATATATTCCCCGCCCTGGACGGCCTTCAAATCAACCACTTTTTCCGGATACTCCTCCAGAATCTGTTCCTTTAAAACTCCAATCAGGTCGGATCCCCCGGCCATCACTACGGTTTTCCCCTTCGGGGACTCTTTTAATAAGGAGACTGCCTCGTCAAAGGTGGCAGCGCTCTCATGCTCAAAATATTTCACAGTGAATCCTCCCCTCTTATGCTTTGTCTAACGCCTTCAGTATAACTGCCGGAGTTGCCGGGTAATCCTTGATGTCCACGCCGATTGCGTTGGAAATGGCCATCAGCACCGCGCTTGCTCCTGCCGCACCGGAAATCTCGCCAATTCCCAGGGCCTTAAACATAAAGGAATCAATCTGGGATTCCATGATATAGGCGTCATATGGCGGGAATTCATTGAACGTCCTCCACTTATAATCTATCAGGCTGGAGGTCAAAAGCCTTCCTGTGGACGGATCCAGAATACACTCCTCAAATATGGCTGTGTCGATACAGGCTGATCCGAATCCGCCGTGCAGCTGCATCTCCACTGCCTTGGAATCGATGATCTGGCCGATGTCCGTACCTCCGGCCACCTTCACCAGCTTGGTATTGCCGTTCTCCAGGTCCACCTCCGCTTCCACGAATATGGCCATACAGCTGGGGATATTGAACATCTCCATATGCTTTCCGTAGCCCACAATACTCAGCTCCTTGGGCGCCAGCTTGAACATGGGCACCACAAGCTCCGGGTTATCCCGCACATAGACCATAAAGTCCTTTGTGTCCAGCTGGTCAACGGAGCGCTTGAAGTAAAGGGCGCCCAGCTCCAGGGCTTTTTTCTTTGCCTCCATCGCGGCCAGGGATACTGCCTTGCCCGTGGTGATGGTGCCTCTGGAACCGCAGAGGCCGTAATTGGACGGATTGAACTTGGAGCCAGGCTCCGTGATGGACACCTTTTCCACGGGCACGTTGAGGACCTCGGCCACAATCTTACATGCATTGCTTCTGGTACCCATGCCGGATTCCGTGATATCACACTCAATGATGGCTGTGGACGCCCTGCGGCTGCCAACCAAATCCGGAACAATTCTGACAATGGCCTCCGTGTTGTCCTCGCTGATATCGGCGTTTCCTATGACGCCCATGCCCACGCCCCTGGCCTTGGTTCCGTTTACACAGGTGGGCACGTTCCAGCCCTTCCATTTACCGGCCCATCCAAAGCGGTCCGCCGCGTTCTGCATGGCCTCCGGGAAGAACAGGGAGGAACGGCTCTGCCACCACCGCCCGTCACGCCAGATAAACCGGTCGCCGGGCGCAATATAATTTTTCTTAAACACATCCAGAGGATCGAAATTGCCCTTTTTCATCACGGCGCACATCAGGCGCTCCAGACAGCTGTTGAGCTCCTGACCGCCGTAGCCGCGGACAATGCCTGCCGCCTGTTTGTTGGTCACAGCAATGTGGCTGTCCATGTACCAGTTGGGACATTTGGCACAGACCAGCTGCGCCTCCCCCAGTCCCACGCCCACCTGGCCCTGTATGGAGTCTGCAATGGCTCCCGTGTCCACCAGCCAGTCGCCTTCCACAGCCCTCACATAGCCTTCCTTGTCCATTCCCACCTTGGTGGTAATGGTGCTGCCCAGACGTACCTCGTAGGCCATGAGCTGCTCCGCCTTTGTGAGCACAATCTTCACCGGCTGCTTGGTGACCAGGGACAGCATGGCGGCGGAGAGCACCGTTGTCATAAGGGACTGCTTGTTGCCGTAGCTTCCTCCCACGTTAAAGGTCTTTACGCTCAGGTTGGAATTGGGAATCCTTCCCTCTCCCATGAGCTTGAGGATATGGGAGCTCTGGGACGAGGCCCATATGGTATACTCATTGCCGCCCTCATATTTGGCGATACAGGACGGGGTTTCCGGGGCCAGGGGCGATGGCATCTTGTCAAAGGCCACCTTGTCCTCCGCCACATAGGCGGCTTCCTCAAATCCCTTCTCCACATCCCCGCGGATGATCTGCCACCAGGGACCGTCAGGCTGGAAATACTTGATTCCATTGTCAACGTGGTTTCCCTTAAACCTGGAATATGTCTCCACCGCCCCTTCCTTCAGGGCATCCTCAGCCGTATACACTGCTTCCAGCTGTTCATATTCCACATCAATCAGGTCAATGGCCTCCTCCGCAATCTCCACTGTGTCGGCTGCGATCAGAGCCACCAAATCCCCTACATAGTAAACCTTGTCCTCCATCAGAAGCCGGTGCACAGGAAGCCCCAGCCCCCACCGCTCCGGCATGTTCTTATGGGTGATGACAGCCCTTACTCCCGGCAGGGCCTCTGCCTTAGATGTGTCGATGGATAGAATCCTGGCGTGAGGATACGGGCTTCTCTTTGTCTTTCCATACAGCATGTGAGGGACTGAAAAATCGTCCAGGAAGATTGCCTTTCCTGTCACAATGTCCTTTGCGTCTTTTCTGGGTGTGTACTTGCCCACATGACGGTAATTGGGCTGTTTGATATCGCGGTATTCAAGCTTGCTCATTCTTCAAAACCCTCCTTCTAATCCAATGAATGGTCGCTGTTTGTACCATTTGCATAGGGACTTAAGAACAGTTCCTGGCGTACCGGGATGGGATTTTCCACATCATCATTGGCCCGGTGCATCACAGCCAGATGGTCCTCCTCATTCCCCGCCACCCTGTTAATGGCCCGCAGCACCGTGTAATGGCTGATGCAGCGGCAGTAATTGCCTGACATGGCCTCCTTTATTTCCTCTCCCGTGGGATGGGGATTTTCCAGGAGAAGGGCCTTGGCCGCCATGATGATTCCCGGAGTGCAGTAGCCGCACTGAAACGCATACTCGTCAATGAACGCCTGCTGCAGGGGATCTAACCCCTTCTCAGGGTCCTCCAGGCCTTCTATGGTGACAATGTCCTTTCCATCACAATCCACGGTCAGCAGCATGCAGGACGTGACCCCTTTTCCGTCCATGAGCACGGTGCAGCACCCGCAGGCCCCCTCGCTGCATGACTCCTTGGATCCTGTGAGCTGGAGCCTCTTTCGCAGGGTCTGGGATAGTGTCTCAGAGGGGGGAACCTGTCCGAATCCGTCCCCGATTGAGAAACGATACTCCCTCCCGTTTACCGTCAGAGTAACATATTGTTTCTTCATAACGTTTCCTTGCCTCCTTATCTGGATTAAGTTTATGGGATATATTTGTTAAGATTATGCTAATCTAGGTCGGTCGTTTGATTTATTTTTATCACAATATGGCACATTTGTCAATGATATATAAATATCAATTTAATTCTTTGTGCATACTATACACATTAAAACGCAAAATAACCCTTTAGAGTTGTGTATATTGCACTCTAAAGGGTTATTCTCATTTGTGAATATCGTCCAAATACAGTCACGGCGTCAAATGGGGAGGAAACAGCTCCGGTTTCATCAGCCGTTCCACAATGGCCAGGCAGTTTCCCTTTATCTCCTCCCGTATCCAGGAGGGCACCGGCTCTCCCTCCACGGGCTCCGGAATCAGGTCCTCAATGAATCCTCGGTGCTCGCCAAAGGATATGATGGAGCCGTTGATATGGCGGCTGGCGATGATGGCCTGGGCCGTGGTAACAGGGGCCACGGTCTGAATCAGCTCCGCCATCACCCGCTCCTGCCGGTCAAAGGCAGCGGCCGACAAGGGCCTCATATCCCCGGGGCCGTTGTTCTCCCAGTATATCAGGGCCAGGGTGGTCTTATACTGGGGAGCAAAGGCCACCTCAATCTGAAGATCGATCAACTTCTCAAGAAACTCATATGCCTTCCGGGGGGTCATTGCGTTCTGGTTAAAGGTCCCCTCAATCTCCATATACGAGGCCTCATAGTATCCCTTTACCTTTTCCAGCATATATTCCAGGCAGGCCACATACAGCCTCTCCTTGTTGGAATAGTGAAAGGCAATGGCCGACAGGTTCACCTCTGCCTCCGAAGCAATCATCCTGGTGGACGTGGCTGTGTATCCGTACTGAGAGAAAAGCTTAATGCCAGCTTTTATCAGCTTGGTTTTGGTTGAATTATTTCCTTCCATGTGACTTCATCTCCTTATGCTCAGCCGGCAGCCCATTCCCGTATCCGCGCCTTCCTGTCCACAGATGCCTGGGGACTGGTTCCAAAGGCATCTGCCGCCTCCAGGCTTCCCAGGGCTGATTCCAGACAATGTCTGACTGCCTGAGCTTGATTGTATTGAAGTCTATGGTTCTCTCTGGCCTGGGAGGTGGTGCATTTGGGCGCACTCTGCCGGAAGCGCTCATCGATATCCACCATCCTGTCCTCAAAGGTCATCTTATCCGCCAGAAACAAAAGGGAGCTCTCTGTCAGTCCTGACTCTTCCCCTCCCTCCAGCCTGTGGTGGCTCTGAATGATTCGTGCCATCACCGGATATCCTTCCATCCGCAGGATTTTGGCCCCTGCCCTTGCGTGGTCCGGCTTCAGACGCGCGATATCGTGAAGCAGCCCGGCTGTCCTCAAAAGCTCCGGGTCTATGTCATACCCCAGACCTTTCAGCCTTACCGCCCACTGGTGGGCCAGCCTGGCCACCGCGGCCTCATGAAGCCGGATGTGCTCGGGAACGCCGCAGCGGTCCGACAGCCTGCGGCAGATGCCGTGGTCCGGATAGAGAAGGGGCTTTACACCGGTCTGCTCATAAAATCCCCTGAACCCGCCGTCTCCATCTGCCAGAATCCGGCTGATCCCTCCATAGGGCTGGGGAACTTCCAGCACCCGGTTGATATCCCACCCAAGAATACCGCACATCAGTCCCCGGATCACGCCGCAGTGTGTCACCACCGCCACATCCCCCTGTGTATTCCCAAGGATACGGTGCAGGGCATCTGAAAGCCTCTCTCCGCCCTGGGCAAAGGACTCCCCTCCCGGAGGCGGAACCGTGCCCATGGAACGCCCTCTCTCTTCATAGAGCTGCGGATACCGGCTGCGGATCTCAGTGAATTCCATGTTCTCCCATTCACCTGCGTCCAGCTCCACCAGGCCCTCATCCACCTGCACCTTCTTCTGCTCCCCTGCAATGTACTCCGCGGTTTCCATGCACCTGGACAGAGGACTGGAATAAACAGCTTCCACAGAATGGCTCTTAAACCAGGAAGCCAGCTCCATGCTCTCCTTCCTCCCTCTGATACTCAGTGCGAGATTCGTATGTCCAAGACATCTGCTCACGTGCCCGGTCCGTTCCGGTTCCCCGTGCCTTATCAGGTATATCGTCCTCATATGCCACCTCATTTCGATGCATCGCCGATACTGAATAGGTCGTCCGACCTAGTTATGGTTCCAGTGTAGCACAGATACATATAAATTACAATATAAGGCAGCCAGAAAGGCCATATTCTTCCATTCTCGTTATTTAATTTCATAAACAACGTTGACTTGAGTATATCACATATGGCGGATGGCTGTAAACCCATCTGAGCAGTTCCCTGTACTCTTCCTTCGTGTCCACATCCAGATAAATGCTCTCATTTCCGGCCTCCAAATCTTCCACAGGCACGCCTGACGCTTCAATGGCCCCCTTTAGCCCCTGGTCCCCGGTATAGGTACAGATGTTCCTGGCAATCTCCCCGTCCAGGCATATGGGATGCCCCGGCTCACCGTTATGGACCGTCCGCACAATCTGCCCCGGAGCTTCCATCACCTGTTTTATGGTATCATCCGTTATGGCGGGAAGGTCCATGGGCATGACCAGGATCCGCTCACACCCTTCCAGCGCCGCCTGTATACCCAGCTTTACGGAATCAAACATCTGTGTATGGCGGTATCCGGGATTCCTGACAAAACAGGCGCCTGTGCCTTTTAAATGTGCCTCCAGCTCTTCTGCCCTGTAGCCGGTGACCACGATAACCGGATCCGCCCCCAGCCGCCTGAGCATGGACGTGACGTGACGTGCTATGGTGGTGTCCCCAAACGGCAGCAGAGGTTTGAAATCCCCCATGCACGAGGACAGTCCTGCCGCTGCCAGGACAGCTCCTGTTTTCTTCATGCTTCCCGCCCCTTTCCTGTAAAAGACCGTCTTAAAAGGCTGCCTTACAGGTATTATATCCGGCCGGAGTACGGGATTCCAGTAGTGCAGGATACACCCTGTACATGTGCAACAAAGAAAAACACGGAAGCAGATTTTACTCCGGTTCCGTGTTTTTCTTTCATTATTCCTATTGGCACATCCTCTCCTGGTGCCGCTTCAGCTTCTCCAGGCTGCGGATGCAGTAATAACCGTTAATCTGTTCTATCAGCGCCATCTCCTTCAGCTCCTTGATGGCCCTGACCGCAGTTACCCGGTTAATGCCCAGCAGATTTGACAGGAGCTGTTGGCTTATCTTTTCCTTGATAAGTATTTTCCCGTCATAGGGAACCCCGTAGTGCTCTGCAAATATAAGCAGCAGGTCGCAGATCTTCCAGCCGGCATTATGGAAATTGGTATGGCGCACCTGCTCCATGGCTGACAGAAACTTGGTGGATAGGGACTCCATAATATCCATGGAGAGCTGCGGGTCGTGGGCAATGCCCTTTAACAGCATCTCCTTGGTAATACAGACTAATTCAGACGGCTGCACGGTCTTGAAATTCACAGCGGATTCCTGGTCAAAGAGAAGGTTTCCTTCCAGCAAAACGGAATTGCTCTCATTGAAATTATAAATGCGTTCCTCGCCCGTAACCGTTGTCTCAAAGGCAGCCACACGCCCGGTTTTGACGATGTAGCAGTAGTTGGGCTTTGTACCTGCCTGCACCAGCATATGGTTCTTTGGAAATACCTTTCTCTGTCCCAGCTTTTCCAGACGTGATATTCCCCTGGGCAGATATAGAAGACGTGATACAAAATTAGCATGCGGCATCTGTACTGCGGTGTTACACTCCTGACCTACCATATAGCCACCCTCTCTTTTATGGATTTTTACCATATGAATCCCCAAAAACGCCTGTTTCCTTTAACAAAATTATAACACTGTTAGTATTTTAACAACTAGTAGCTTATGCTACATTATATCAAATTTTTACATGTGATGTAAGTGTCATATAGATTACAGCAGTAACTTTCCACAGATTATTATTTCGTGATACAATGTATGTTATGAAATTTACAGAGCCCCGTAATTAAAAGGAGGATTGGAACTATGACGGAAACCATCATCATACTGGGAGCAGGCCAGTTCGGCCGCGGCGCCGCCGGACTGCTGAATCAGGAAAACATGGCCCTTCTGGCTTTTGGGGATAATAACCCAGCCCTGCACCGGCTGACCGAATCAGAGCGGCGGGAGAAAGGCTTCCCAGCCAATGTCCCGGTTTTACCGGTAGAAAAAGCACTCTCACTGAAACCTGATTATATTATGACCGGAGTGACGGACCCTCTGCGCTCCAGCCAGCTCAAGGAACAGGCCCTGGAATTGGGATACCAGGGCAGATTTCTGATGCTGAGCCAGCTTTACCGGTATTTTGATATACGAAGCGCCACCCTGAAACGGCTGGCTGAGCGGATTCACGGACAGGGCCTGCAGGGAAACATAGCAGAGCTGGGGGTTTTTAAGGGCGATACGGCCTGGAAGCTCAACGCCCTGTTTCCGCAGCAACGGCTTTTCTTATTTGATACATTTGAGGGGTTTGACGCACGGGATATAAACGAAGAAAAAAGGAAGGGCTGCTCCTTTGCCGCAGAGGGAGAGTTCTCTGACACCAGCGAGCAGGCCGTCCTGGACCGGCTCCCCTTTCCGGACCAGGCCGTCATACGCAGGGGATATTTTCCGGATACAGCGGCAGGACTGGAACAGGAGCGCTTCTACCTGGTAAGCCTGGATGCCGACCTGTACGCCCCCATTCTGTCCGGTCTTATATTTTTCTACCCCCGACTTGTGCCCGGAGGCATGATTCTCCTTCACGATTACAACAATGAGCGTTTCCGGGGAGCCAGACAGGCTGTGGAGGAATTTGAAACACAATACAACCGCCTGTGCCTCGTTCCCTTATGCGACCTTCACGGCAGCGCGGTGATTGTAAAGGCATAAGACGCAGAATCAACGGCGTTTCT
>JAJQEA010000132.1 GCA_021201905.1 Clostridia bacterium | reverse complement strand
AGATAGTTAGATAAACAAGTCCTAAAGAATTATAGTGCTAAATCCTAAAGACGGGTAAAAATATGCACAAAAGTCCTTCAATAATTTGTAAGTATTTCTTCAAACTCCGTCCATGAATATCATGTATAATAGTTACAATTCGGGTATTGCCCGGAATACAAAGGAGGATTATTATGGATACAAACAAGAAGATATTGATAGGAGCCATTGGCGCTGCCGTTGTCATCGGCGGCGCTGCCATCGGTCTCCTGCTCAGCAAGACGCCGGAAAAGGCAGGCCTGTCCACCATACATACAGAGGCAGCCACGGAAGCGCCCAGGGAGACCCTTCCCGCCACCACCCAGGCCCCGGAGACAGAGGAAACCACAGAGGCCCAGGAAGGCGCTGCTTCCAGTGTTTCCACTTCCATTGAGACCTATACATCCGGAAAGGTATCCATCCAGTATCCCGCGGTGGACCAGCTGGACGACGCCTCAAAGAAGGACAAGATAAATGAACTGCTAAAGACCAACGCCCTGTCCGTCATAAAGGCCAATGGCATCGACGAGGCAAACGACACCCTGGATATCAAGTGCAAGGTGATTTCCGTGGACCGCAAACGTCTCACCGCCACCTACACCGGCACACTCTCCGCAAAGGGATCCGCCCACCCGGTAAATCTGTTCTATTCCAACACAGTCAATCTGCTTCAGGCCCAGAACCTGGGACTGGATGATTTTACCGACGCCTACACCATGGCCGGATATGTGCTCAGCGATGATGTGAAGTTTTCAGGCATTTCATCCGATGTGGAGGCCCAGGTCCTGAGCTACCGCTCTTCCCTGGATTTGGATTCCCTGACCGCTGTCTTTAACAGCGCGGATTTCCCCCTGTCCTCAGAGACCCAGTGGCCTGAATCCTTCAGCTATGAAAAACAGGGAACCATCTACTTCTCACTGCCTGTTCCCCATGCTCTGGGAGACTATGTGCTGGTAGCATTTGACCCCGCCACCAAATAGTCCTTTTACCGGGGTTGATATCATAAGATATTTGATATATAATTATCATTAATTCTAATAGATAAAGGAGCAGCAAAACTTATGGATAACGTAATGGTATTTGACCACCCCTTGATTCAACACAAGATTTCCATTCTGCGAATTAAAGCCACAGGAACCAATGAGTTCCGCGCCCTCATCGAGGAAATTGCCATGCTGATGGGCTATGAGGCCCTCCGCGACCTTCCTCTGGAGGATGTGGAGGTGGAGACTCCCATCGAGACCTGCATGACCCCCATGATTGCCGGACGCAAACTGGCCGTGGTTCCCATTCTCAGGGCGGGGCTTGGCATGGTAAACGGCATCCTGGCCCTGGTTCCCAGCGCAAAGGTAGGTCATATCGGTTTATACAGGGACGAAGTCACACACGAACCTCATGAATATTACTGCAAGCTTCCAAACCCCATTGAGGAGCGTACCATCATTGTCACGGATCCCATGCTGGCCACCGGCGGTTCCGGGGTTTCAGCCGTTGACTTCATCAAGGAACACGGCGGGAAGAAAATCAAATTCATGGCTATCATAGCTGCTCCGGAAGGCCTTAAGCGTCTCCATGACGCCCATCCCGATGTGCAGATTTACGTGGGACATCTGGACCGCTGCCTGAATGAGAACGCCTATATCTGCCCCGGACTGGGAGATGCAGGAGACCGTATCTTCGGAACAAAATAACAGTTAGATAAAAACCGGAAGCCGGACCTGCGAGATGCAGTGTCCGGCTTCCGGTTTTATATGTTCTCTTGTTCCCTTTTTCTCTGTCTGTCCGTCTTTTTATTCTGCCAGTACTGCTCTGTACTGACCGGCTTATTTTACTACCTTAAGCCCGCCTTTTCCCTTCTCTGGTGCCTCAGGAGCTTCCGGCTCTGCCTCCACTTCCCTGGCCTCCTTTACAACAATATTGTCCTGGCCCTTGTAAATGGAGTCAGAGGGAACGCATCCCCGTACGCTGGACAGCGGATACACATTGGAATTGCGTCCAATGACCGTTCCGGGATTCAGCACGCTGTTGCAGCCAATCTCAGCATGGTCGCCCAGGATGGCGCCGAATTTCTTGCGTCCTGTCTCCACATCCCCGTCCTCAGCGTGAACCTTTACAAGACCCTTGTCAGCCTTCACATTGGAAGTCGCTGCACCGGCTCCCATATGGGCCTTATAGCCCAGGATGGAATCGCCTACATAGTTGAAATGGGGCACCTGCGCCTCGTCAAAGATGATGGAGTTCTTGATTTCACAGGAATTGCCGATGACAACGTGCTGTCCCAGGATAACGCTTCCCCTTAAAAAGGCGCCGTTGCGTATCTGTACCTTTGGTCCGATAATCATAGGTCCGCCCATGGCAGTGGTGGGAGCCATCTGTGCTGTCTTGTGAATCCAGATATTCTTTCCAACCTTCTTGTATTCGTTCTCCGGAAGGCTGGCGCCCAGACTTTCGATGAACCCATTGATGTCACCCAGAACTTCCCATGGATACTCATGGCCCTCAAACAGCTTTTCAGCAATTGTATGGCTTGTGTCTAAAAGTTCTTTGATTTTCATCTGTTCCAGTTTCATAAATTAATTCTCCTTTTTTGTTTTATAGAATGCGGCTGCCGCGTCAAAATAACCTCTCATATTGTACTGGTTATTCATGCGGATGACATTGACTGTCCTGCCGGCAACAAAACGATTCAGCTTTTCCATATACTCATCTGAGGTAATGGAACCTTCCGCAACATAGGTCAGTCCCTTTTCCCAGCTGGCTGTCAGCTCCGGATTCAGAAGCTGGCGGATGGACTGGTCCACCACGTCATAGACCATTTCCCCCAAAAGGGACGGCGTAATAACCTGGGTCTTTTTGTTCAGGTTCAGATACTTGATGTTAAACAGCTTCTTAAGTATCTCAGCTCTGGTGGCGCTGGTGCCTATGCCGCTGCCCTTAATCTGGGCCTGCAGCTCCTCGTCCTCTATGAGCTGGCCTGCATTTTCCATGGCCAGAATCATGGAACCGGAGGTGTAGTGCTTGGGGGGCGATGTCTCGTCTTTCTTTATGTTCAGCTCCACCAAAGTAAGTATATCATTTTTTTTCAATTCTGCAAGCATCTGGAGCAATACTGTCCTGTCAACTTTTGGAGAAACGGCGTTTGGGGCATCCTCCCGGCCGCCATGTTTGTCCTCGTCCGCTGTTTTTTCATCCCCTGCGCTGTCTTTGGACTCATCCTTTGACTCGTCAAAGGATGAGTCCACCCCATTTTTCTTTGCCAGGTTCACATCCGCCACCTTGAGATAACCCGGTTCGGACAGGACCTTGAAATTGGCAAAAAAATGTTCCTTCAGGCGCTCCAGCTCCAGGCTGTATTTCTGATAAACCGCCGGAGGATAAAATATGCTTAAAAACCTTCTGCATATGACCTGATACACCTTTTCAGACAAGGGCGGCAGTCCCCTCAGGTTTCCAAGTCCCTGTCCGATGGGTACGATGGCATAGTGGTCTGTTATCTGCTTGTCATTGACATAGCGTGTCTTGGCGATTCCCTTATAGGAGCCCATATTCAGCACCTCATCCGCAAATGCCACCATGGGCCCGTAATTCTTAATGCCGCCTATATTCTTTTGAATCTCCTTGGAAACTGCCGTGGACAGGACCCTGGCATCGGTTCTGGGGTAGGTGACCATCTTCTTCTCATACAGCTCCTGCACCACCTTGAGCGTCTCATCCGGGCTGATTTTAAACATCTTGGAGCAGTCGTTCTGAAGCTCCGCCAGGTTGTAGAGAAGGGGCGGATTCTTGGTCTCCTTTTTCTTCTCCTTGGAGAGCACAGTTGCCGTGAGCGGCGGCTCTGCCGTCAATAAGGCGGCCAGCTCCTCCGCCTGCTGCCTGTCCTTAAAGCCGTTGTTCTTGTACAGATAGGGTGTCCCAAAATAGCGGGAACCTTCCACCGCCTTCCACTCCGCCTCAAAGGGAACCGGCTGGCCGTCCTTTCCTGCCGCCTCAAAGGTTCCAATGACCCTGTAAAACGGCGTCTTTACAAAACCGCGTATCTCCCGCTCCCTGCGCACAACCATTCCCATGACACAGGTCATGACCCAGCCCACGGACAGAACCGTAAACTTGGTAACCAGATAATTTGACAGGGCCAATCCGTATTTGAGGGTCAGCACCCTGGAAAAATTAATTCCCATGAGGTAGTCCTCCTTGGCCCTTAAATAGGCGGAGGCGGAGAGATTGTCATACTCTGTCTCATCCTTGGCCTCACGGATTCCCCTCAATATCTCTTCCTCTGTCTGGGAGTCTATCCACACCCGTTTCTGCCTCTTATCCTTTACCCCGGCCATCTGGGCCACCAGGCGGTATATATACTCTCCCTCCCGTCCCGAGTCCGTACACACGTAAATGGTGTCAATGTCGGGCCGGTTCAAAAGGCCCTTGACGATTTCAAACTGCTTGGATACATTGGTTATGACTTCGTACTTGAATTCCTTTGGAAGGAATGGCAGGGTCTGAAGGCTCCAGCGCTTGAACTTCATGTCGTAGGCTTCCAGATAGCTCATGGTCACCAGATGGCCCACGCACCACGTCACCACCGCCTGTTCAGACTCTATATACCCGTCGCCCCGCCGTCCACGTATCTTGAGTGCTTCGGCAAACTGCTGGGCCACACTGGGCTTTTCTGCTATGTATAATGATTTTGACATCCAATCCCTCATTTACTTTCTTCATACGCGCCGCGCCCCGGATTTATCCCACAGATTTCCATGGCAGCAGGGCGCATATTGTATTAGTATACCATTAAATTCCCTTTGCCGCAATCAAAAAAAACCATGAAGCGCCAACTCTGGCAGAACCCTCATGGTTTTCCTGCATAAACTACTATAACGACATTCCGGAGGTGACTTCCATGCCTGGAAGCTGGCAGTATCAGCCTTATCTCACCACATATGACTCATTCATATTTTACAATGCAATCGGAGAGCATCCCGATTACTTCTACTGTCCCATCGCCGTGGCAAAACAGGTGGTAAACGGGACCAACTACCGGTTCATGACCATAGCCGAGCCGGAGCAGCCGGACCTGACTCCCCATTTTGCCATTGTGGAAATCTATCAGCCCCTTGAAGGCAGGGCCTATGCCACTAAAATTACGCCTGTTTAGGCAAAAACGATAGACGGTCCTGGTGCTGTACTCGTCCCCTGCTTTCAGTAAGGGGGACGGGAACTGGGGCTTATGGACCGCATCCGGGTAATACTGGGTCTCAAAGCAGAAGGCGTGGCGGTAATCGTAGCGGGCTCCGCCCTTGCCTGGCATCTCATCCTGGAGGAAATTCGCTGTATAGAACTGGATTCCGGGCAGATCCGTATAGCATTCCAGCACGCGGCCGCTGGCCGGGTCCATGGCCTTTGCAGCCAGGGCCAGTTCTCCTTCTTTCTTATCCAGCACCCAGTTGTGGTCATATCCCTTTCCAAATACAAGAGCCTCAAAATCAGCGCCTATATCCCGTCCAATGGCCTTCATCTCTGTAAAGTCCATGGGAGTACCCGCCACAGGAGCAATCTCTCCCGTAGGAATGGAGACTTCGTCCGCCGGTGTATAGTGGGACGCGTTGAGCCACACCTCCTGCTTCATCACATCGCCGCTGTCATGTCCTGCCAGGTTAAAATAGCTGTGGTTGGTGAAATTGGCAACCGTATCCTTGTCGCAGACCATATGATAATCCAGGACAAGGCTGTCCTCGTCTGTCAGGGTATAGCTCACCGTGATCCTGGCATTGCCAGGATATCCCTGGTCCCCGTCCGGGCTCTCCAGATAAAAGTCCAGCCTGCTGCCTGCCTCTGTCTCTGAGGGCCTGCAGTCCCAAACCCGGTCGTGGTACAGGTCCGGTCCGCTGTGGAGGTTGTTGGGGCCGTTGTTGGCCTCCAGCTTATAATCCCTGCCGTCTATGGTGATAACGGCCCCGCCAATCCGGTTGGCATTGCGGCCAATGGGAGAGCCAAAGTGGGCCGGATTCCTGCGGTAGCTGTCCAGATCATCGTATCCCAACACCACATCCGCCATATTTCCGTCCTTGTCAGGCACCACCATGGAGACCCACACGCCTCCCAGGGTGATAAACGAGGCGGACACCCCATTCTTGTTGGTCAGTGTATACTTGTAAACCTCTGTACCGTCGGGCATTTTCCCGAATGAATGTTTCTCGATTGCCATAATTTTCTCCACTCCTTCTCCATACAGTACTAAATATATCCCCTTGCTGTCAAAAGCTCTGCGCAGAGCACGGCTCCGCCTGCCGCGCCCCTTACCGTGTTGTGGGACAAACCGATGAATTTATAATCATACACCGTATCCTCCCTCAGACGGCCCACTGAGATTCCCATTCCCCGCTCAAAGTCCACGTCTGACGTAACCTGGGGACGGTTATCCTCCTCAAGGTACTGTATGAACTGGGCCGGAGCGCTGGGAAGCTTAAGCTCCTGTGGAACCCCCTTAAACTCCCTGAGTTTCTGAATCAGCTGTTCCTTTGTCACCTTTTTCCGGAACTTCACAAACACGGCAGCCGTGTGGCCGTTCAGTACCGGTACCCTTACGCACTGGCAGGTGATGACAGGGCTCTTTGCCTTGACGATGACGCCGTCCTCGATGGTCCCCCAGAGACGAAGGGGTTCCTGCTCGCTCTTTTCTTCCTCGCCGCCGATATAGGGGATGATGTTGCCCTCCATCTCCGGCCAGTCCTTAAATGTCTTGCCCGCGCCGGAAATAGCCTGATATGTAGTGGCCACCACCTCGTATGGCTCAAATTCCTTCCATGCTGTCAGCACCGGGGCATAACTCTGGATGGAACAGTTGGGCTTTACCGCAATAAATCCTCTTTCTGTCCCAAGCCTCTTCTTCTGGAAGGGGATCACGTCAAAATGCTCAGGATTGATCTCCGGCACCACCATGGGAACATCCGGTGTCCAGCGGTGGGCGCTGTTGTTGGATACCACAGGAGTCTCCATCCTGGCGTAAGCCTCCTCGATGGCCCTTATTTCATCCTTTGTCATGTCCACGGCGCTGAATACAAAATCAACCCCCGCCGCAACCTTTTCCACCTCATTTACGTTCATCACAACCAGCTTTTTTACAGCCTCCGGCATGGGGGTGGTCATCTTCCAGCGGTCTCCCACTGCTTCCTCATACGTTTTGCCGGCAGAGCGCGGGCTGGCAGCCACTGTCACCACCTCGAACCACGGATGGTTCTCTAAAAGTGCGATGAAACGCTGCCCCACCATGCCTGTTGCGCCTAATATTCCAACCTTCAGCTTCTTTTCCATAAATCATTCTCCTCATTATCCTGATTTTCCCGCCCTACGGAACTGTCACGGTACGGCGAATCTTTCCCTATCCTATATCAAACAACGGAAAAAATCAAGATTTATTCGCTAGAAAAATACATTTGTGCGTGCCCCAAAGACATTCCTGCTTTTTTGTATGCAACATCACCATCGCATCAGGAAACAAGGGACAATGCAACCTCCATCATCTGGGTAAAGCTGGTTTCCCTCTCCTCGGCAGAGGTGGCTTCCCCTGTGACCATGGAATCCGATATGGTCAGCACGGCCAGGGCATTGGCACCGGCCGCCGCCGCGTTGGCATAGAGGGCCGCCGCTTCCATCTCCACGGCCAGGACGCCCATATCCGCCCAGGTCATTCCCCCCTGCACCTGCTTGGGCGGGGCATAGAACATATCTGAGCTGAGCACATTGCCCACATGGAAGGTCAGTCCCCTCTCCCTGGCAGCGGCCACGGCCCGCTCCAATAGGCTGTAGCTGCATACCGGCGCGTAATCGCCGGGCAGTCCCAGCAGGCGCACAAAATTGCTGGTGGTGCAGGCCCCCATGGCAAACACCATATCACGCACATGGACATCCGGCATCAGAGCCCCGGCCGTGCCCACCCGTATCAGGTTCTTACAGCCGTAAAAGTGGATCAGCTCATAGGAATAAATTCCGATGGAAGGGCAGCCCATGCCGGTGCCCATGACAGATACTGGCCTGCCCTTATAGGTTCCCGTGTAGCCAAGCATGTTCCTGGTCCCGTTAAACTGCTTTACGTCCTCCAGGAAATGCTCCGCGATGTACTTTGCCCTCAGGGGATCTCCCGGAAGCAGGACTGTCCCGGCGATTTCTCCCTTTTCAGCCCCGATATGGGGCGTGGGTGTGTTGGATGATGACATGGCATATACCTCCTTTTCTACAGCCACACTTTGCTGCCTTTCCCGTCTCTCTTGGCCAGTTTCAGACGGTTTAAATGGACTTCCTTACCTTTATAATCCACAATGGGATTCTCACCAATCAGATACAGCTGCTCCAGCTCCTCATTCTTGGACAGCCGGATGCCTCTGACGCCTCTGGACGCCTTTTTAAGCATGGATATCTCCTCCAGGGCAAACCGCAGGAACACGCCTCCCGTTGTCTGGATCACCACCTCGGTCTGGCCCTCCACCGGTATCACGGCCGCCAGCTCATCCCCATCCTGGAGCTTGGTGGCTGCCACCACCCGGTTGTTGGTCTCGAATTCCTCCGCAGGCACCTGCTTTACCATGGCCATCTTGGTGGCAAATACAAATATCCTGCCCTTCATGTCCTCCGCGCTGGTCAGGTATACAATGGTATCCTTGGTGCCGTCAAATTTACTCAGGTTTTCAATGGGCGTTCCCTTGTCCCTCAGCTTGCCGGCGGGCACATCCATGGCCTTAATCTGGTACAGGCTGCCGCTGGCCGCAAAGAGGCAGATTTTATCCGTATTCAGGCATTTCACCACGTGTACCTGCTCATTGTCCACGGTCTCCTGGTTCCGGTCATAGGTGGACTTATCCAACAGCTTGCAGTATCCGAACCGGTCCATCACAAAGACCATCTCCTGGACAGCCACGGCGCTCTCATCGTACACTGCCTCAGGTCCGTCCTCAATCAGGGTGCGCCTGGGGGTGGCGAATTCAGCCTTGATGGCAGCCAGATCCTCCTTGATGACCCGGTTCATCTGGGCCCTGCTTCCCAGGATTTTCTTATACTCCCCAATCTTACGTAAGGTCTCCCTGTGCTCCTTTTCCAGGGCCAGGATTTCCAGTCCGATTAATTTATAGAGACGCATCTCCAAAATGGCGGACGCCTGGCGCTCTGTAAAGGAAAGCTTTTTCGCGTCCTCCTCAAACCCCGGCACCTTGAAATGGATGTTGGTCACATCGCCTGTGGTCAGACACGCCTTGGCGTCCTTTAAATTTTTGGAGCCCCTCAGGATGGCTATGATCAGGTCAATACAGTCGCAGGCCGTGATCAGTCCTTCCTGCACTTCCTTTTTATCCATTTCCTTCTGGAGAAGGACATTTTACTTGCGCTCCGTGTTCTCATACTGGAAGTTGAGAAAATTTCTCAGGATACCCTTCAGGTTCAGTGTCTCAGGGCGTCCGTCCGCGATGGCCAGCATATTGACGCCGAAGGTATCCTCCAGCTTTGTTTTCTTATAGAGGATGTTTTTTATCTTGTCAATATCCGCGTCCTTGCGCAGCTCCAGCACAATACGGATCCCCTCTTTGTTGGACTGGTTGGAGATATCCACCACGTCCGTCAGCTTCTTGCTCTCCACCAGATCCGCCACATCCACCAGAAACTTATTGATTCCGGCGCCAATCATGGTATAGGGAATCTCCGAGATAACCAGCTTATCCTTGTCCGCCTTGCGCTTTCCAAGCTCCACCTCGAACTTGCCCCTGAGCTTGATTTTGCCCATGCCTGTCTCGTAAATCTGAGGCAGCTCGCTCTTATTGGCAATGACTCCACCCGTGGGGAAATCCGGCCCCGGCATAAACTCCATCAGCTCCTGCGTGGTCACCTCCGGATTATCAATATACGCCTGGACCGCGTCCACCACCTCGCCCAGGTTGTGGGGCGGAATGCTTGTGCTCATGCCCACGGCAATGCCCTCCGCCCCGTTGATTAACAGGTTGGGGACCCTGACGGGAAGCACCTCCGGCTCCTTTTCCGTCTCGTCGTAGTTGGGAAGGAAATTCACGGTTTTATCCAGATCCTTTAAGTAGACCTCCTCCGCAAACTTCTCCAGACGGGCCTCCGTGTAACGCATGGCGGCTGCCCCGTCCCCCTCTATGGAGCCGAAGTTGCCGTGTCCGTCCACCAGGGCCATTCCCTTTTTGAAATTCTGGCTCATGACAACCAGTGTCTCATAAATGGAGCTGTCGCCGTGGGGATGGTACTTACCCATGGTATCGCCCACGATACGCGCCGATTTCCTGTGAGGCTTATCGTGGTCCAGATGGAGCTCCCTCATATCATAGAGGACCCGGCGCTGTACCGGTTTCAAGCCGTCCCTTGCATCGGGGATAGCCCTTGCAGTGATGACGCTCATGGAATAGTTCATGTAGCTTCTCTGCATTTCCTCACTGTATTCAGTCCGTAATATCTTTTCAGCCATGTTCTAATTGTCTCCTGTCTATGCGTCAATCTCCGCCTCGTCCGCGTGCTCATAAATGAACTGGCGGCGGGGCCCCACCTCGGTGCCCATGAGCATCTCGGTTATCTCCGTAGCCATCCTGGCGTCCTCTATCTCCACCCGCTTGAGAACCCGGCGCTCCGGGTCCAGAGTGGTCTCCCACAGCTGCTGTGCGTCCATCTCACCCAGACCCTTGTAGCGCTGCAGCGTAAAGTCGCCGGTATGTGTTTTCCTGTAACGCTCCAGCTCCTTTTCATCGTAAAGATACTGTTCCTCCCCCCGCTTGGGAATCACCTTAAACAGGGGCGGCATGGCAATATACACGTGGCCGTCATAAATCAGCTCCGGCATAAAACGGTAAAGGAAGGTGAGAAGCAGGGTGTCAATGTGGCTGCCGTCCACATCGGCATCGGTCATCAGGATGATTTTGTCATAGCGCAGCTTTGTGATGTCAAAGTCATTGCCGTACCCTTCCGAAAAACCGCAGCCAAAGGTATTGATCATGGTCTTGATTTCCGCATTGGCCAGGACCTTGTCCATGGACGCCTTCTCAACGTTGAGGATTTTTCCCCTGATAGGCAGGATGGCCTGGTACTGGCGGTTCCTGGCAGTCTTGGCAGAGCCGCCGGCGGAATCTCCCTCCACGATGAATATCTCGCACCGGGAGGCGTCCCGGCTCTCGCAGTTTGCTAGCTTGCCGTTGCTGTCAAAGGAAAATTTGGACTTGGTCAGCATGTTGGTCTTGGCCTTTTCCTCGGCCCGGCGAATCTTGGCCGATTTTTCCGCACAGCCAATAACGCCCTTTAACACCTCCACGTTGCGGTCAAAGTAAAGCTGCAGCTCGTCCCCGGTCACCGTAAACACGGCCTTGGTGGCGTCGGCGCTGGCCAGCTTTGTCTTTGTCTGCCCCTCGAAGATAGGGTCGGGATGCTTTACCGCGATAACGGCCGTCATGCCGTTCCTTGTATCGGCTCCCGTAAAGTTGGTGTCCTTATCCTTTAAAATGCCGATCTCCCTGGCATAGCTGTTAATCAGGGCCGTGAATTTTGTCTTGAAGCCGGCCAGGTGGGTGCCGCCCTCCTGGGTAAAGATGTTGTTGCAGAAGCCCAGTATGTTCTCCTCAAATGTGTCCACGAACTGGATAGCAGCCTCTACCTCCACCTTGTCCACGGTCCCCTTGAAATAAATGGGATCATGTACCGGCGTCTTGCCGGAATTCAGCTCCCGCACATAGGCGACAATGCCCTCCGGCTCATGGAAGGCCACCTTCTCCCCCTCCCCGGTCCGCTTGTTCTCATAGTAAAGGGTCAGGTTTGGGTTTAAGTATGCTGTCTCATGCAGACGGCTCTTGAGCCAGTCCGCCTTGAAGCGTGTTTTCTCAAATATATCTCCGTCAGGCAGGAAATTGATGCAGGTACCGGTTTCCCGCGTCTTTCCAATCACAGGGAGAAGTCCGTTCTCCAGCTTGATGACAGGACGTCCTTTTTCATATTCATCGTGATAGATGCAGCCGTCCCTGTAAACCTTAAGGTCCATATGGGCCGACAGGGCATTAACTACGGAGGAACCCACACCGTGAAGTCCTCCGCTGGTCTTATAAGCGTCGTTATCGAATTTACCGCCTGCATGAAGGGTGGACAGTACGATTCTGGCGGCTGATATGCCCTTTTTGTGAAGTCCCACCGGGATTCCGCGGCCGTTATCACGGACCGTACAGGAACCGTCTGCTTCCAACGTCACCCACACACTGCTGCAGAATCCGGCCAGGTGCTCATCCACCGCATTATCAATGATTTCATAAATCAGATGGTTTAGCCCCTTGGATCCCACACCTCCTATATACATACCAGGACGCTTACGGACCGCCTCCAGTCCTTCCAGCACCGTAATACTGTCCGCATTATATTGTTCCTTTGCCATTCTATTCCTCCATATTGCTATGTACAGATGCGTACATATGTTTCGTCTTATAGTATTAAACCATATTTAGGTTGTTTTGGCAAGTTCCGGCCATGAGAAATTCCCGTATCCGGCCGGATCCTCTCCTGGTTTCCGGATAACGGCCGGTCCAAATTCATAGAAATTATTATAAATTTTTACAAAAATAAGAAAATACACTTGAATTTTCCAAAATACATGATATAATATCAATGTTGTGCAGATGTAGTTCATCGGTAGAACACCAGCTTCCCAAGCTGGGGAGGCGGGTTCGATTCCCGTCATCTGCTTTAAAGCCTTACGTGTGCAGGGCTTTTTTGCTGTCCCGCAGTCTTTGTCTTACCGGAGTCAAGACCACCGGCTTAGCCGGTGGCTTGTTCTGCCCCTATAAGGGGCTGTTA
>JAJQEA010000364.1:47830-62779 GCA_021201905.1 Clostridia bacterium | reverse complement strand
GGGTAATGAGAATCAGAGTCTGCCTGTATGTCCTGTTGGAGTACTTAAGCAGATTCATGATTTCCTGGCTGTTCCTGCTGTCCAGATTTCCCGTGGGTTCATCTGCCAGAACCAGGGCAGGGGCATACAAAAGAGCCCTGCCGATGGCTGCCCTCTGCTGCTGGCCACCGGACAGCTGTCTCGGCAGATGGGTTGCCCTGTCTCTCAAATCCAGAATATCCAGAAGCTCTTCCAGACGCTTTCTGTTTACCCTCTGCCCGTCCAGCTTCACCGGCAATGTCATGTTATCCTCCACATTCAGAACCGGTATCAGATTATAAAACTGATAAATCAGCCCCACCTGTCTGCGCCTGAATATGGCCAGCTCCTTCCTGTTCCTGGCATATACATCGCTGCCATCCACCCATACATGGCCGGATGACGGCACATCCACGCCTCCTATCATGTGCAGCAAGGTGGACTTTCCCGACCCGGACTGTCCTATGATTGCCACGAATTCCCCCTTGTCCACGGAAAATGATACGTCCCTCAGGGCATGCACCTGATTCTCCCCTGTTCCATATACTTTGCACAAATGTTCCGTCCTCATCAGCTCCATCTCCATCCTCCTTTTCGTTTCCGATCATCATGCCTGGCTGCAATCAGTATAACATTTCCACCATGACAGCCCGGTGAATTTTTCATAACAATATTGTCACATTGCAGGCAGATGGAATTCCGATACAAAAAAGCCCGGGGCGTGACTTAAAACGCCCCGGGACGTGCAGACGGCGGGAATGAATTCTCAAACACGCTCTATACAGCTCCCTTATAAAACCGGATGCAGAACCTGGCCCCGCCATCCTCCCGGTTGGATGCCAGTATGGTTCCCTTTTGTTCTTTTATAATCATGCCGGATAAGGCAAGCCCAATCCCCACGCTGTCGCCGCAGGCATTCTCCCCACGGTAAAACCGTTCAAAGATATGCTTCAGGTCTGCCTCCGGGAATCCCTTTCCCGTATCCTCCACCTGTATCTGTGTATAAACAGGGTTCTCCTCTGTGCTGACCGTGACAGTCCCGCCTGCCGGTGTATGTTCCATGCAGTTCTTCAGGATATTGCCCAGCGCTTCCACTGACCACGAAAAGTCTCCCATATACCGGGCGCCCTCCTGTCCTTTGAGGATCAGCTGCTGTCCCTTAAGCTCCATAGGCACTTCCAGAGGTTCTGCTGCCTTTTGAATCACATCTCCGGCCAGAACCTGCTCCTGTTTTAAGACCACAGTGCCGGACTCCAGCCTGGCCATCCTTAGGAGGGCTGCAATCAGCCACTCTGTCCTTGTCAGCAGGCTGCCTATGCTTCGGGATATCCTGGACCTCTCCTGTTGGCTTTCTTCCTCCTTGAGCTGCCGCAGAAGCATGTGTATGGAAGTCAGAGGCGTTTTTACCTGATGGGATATATCTGCCAGGGACTCCTGAAGATACGCCTTCTCCGCCTTCAGCTCCTCTGCCTGGTCCCTGAGACGTATGGTCATCTTATAAATCTTGCTTCCCAGGACAGCCAGTTCCCCTTCCTCGTCAGGTATGCCGGCCATGCTGTCATTTCCGTACAGCACCCGGTCCACCTCCCGGGAGAGCTGTGAAAGCCTGTCATACCTTTTTGCGGTGAACCAAAGGGAGATTCCGCTGCCTGCCACACAGATGATGGCCACATACAAGGCGCAGCTTATATCCCATAGCACGGCGGCGGCCGCGGCCGCTGTAACCAGGAGCACACCGTGAATGCCAAACTCCAGCTTCACCTCGGGATTTCTCAACCACTCTGCCATCTCTCACCCCACCCTATATCCCCGTCCCCGGACAGTCTCTATGATTTCCGGATGGGCCGGATCTTTCTCAATCTTATCCCGTAGTCTCTTTATGTAAACCGTAAGGGTATTATCATTTACATAGTCCCCGGCAATGTCCCATATCTCCTCCAATAACCTGTTTCTGGTCAGTACTTCCCCCTGCTGGTTCAAAAAGACCAGCAGCAGCCTGTACTCCAGGGCTGACAATATAATTTCCTGTCCGTCCCTGGTTACAGTCCCCTTCACAGTGTCCACAAGCAGGTCCCCTGCCCGCAGCACGGACCGGCTCCTGCCGCTTCGTCTGAGCACGTTCTTCACCCGGGAAATCAGTTCCAGAGGGCGGAAGGGCTTTGCAATATAGTCATCCGCCCCCAGCTCAAACCCGGTCACCACGCTTTCCTCGTCCCCCATAGCCGTAAGGAAAATAACCGGAATATCAGCCTCCCGCTTCATGGCAGTGCAAACCGAATACCCGTTTCCGTCAGGAAGCATCAAATCCAGCAAGACAAGGTCAAAGGGTTCCCGCCGTATCCGTTCAAGGCCTTCCTCCCTGGTTCCCGCCGCAACAGCCGTAAATCCTTCCTTTTTCAGTAGAAGCAGGAGGTTGCACGCGATGTCCCTGTCATCCTCCACAATCAATATCCGGTTCATCCAAACCACCTTTCCCAGACGCCTGTCAGCGCTTCTTCTGCTGCTCCTTCAGTTGCTCCATCAACAGCTTCAGATCTCCCATATCCGGCTCCGCGGCGTCCCAGTCCCCGCCAAATAAGCGGTAATAGGAAAACAGCTGCTCCAGCTGCAGCCAGTTCCCGTCCACAGCCGCGGTCAGCAGCCCTGCAACGCGGTTGACCATATATTTGTTCAATGTCTTCATATCCTGCTGGGACAGCTGCCCATTGGCATGCATGTCCTCAACCGGACCGTTCCTGAAGGCGTAATGGGTCACTGCCTTGGAAATGGCGTCAATATTTTCCCTCCGAAGCAGCCGCTCTCTGGAATTTTCGTTCAGCTGTGCAAACAGCTCCGAATTTTCATCCATCAACTGCTGGTATACCATATTTTTAACGGATAGGCCATACTTCCTTCTCTTATAGGCCACTTTCCCCTTGGAGACCCCAAACCATTCTGCAATCTCCCCGTCCGTCATACCTTCCTCATAATATAAATGCTTCAGTTCTTCCTCTGTCACCGTATCCCATTGATTTTCCATGCTTTTCTCCAAATCACATTTTGTGTTTAATAAAACCGCTTATGGCATTGCTGACTGTTCCCTTTCAGGTGTTCCGCCATGGGCTGCTCTCCCGGATGACTTGCCAAGAAGCATCTTAAGCCGTCCAAACTCCCTGTGCGGGAAATCTCCCCAGTGAGCGCGGTATCTCTGACTTCCGTTTCCATTTTCATACAGGCTGAACTCTGATTCCACCGCCTCTGCCGTCTTGTACAGGTCCTCCTCCAAACGGTACACACACTCGGTGGCATGACTGTCCAGGTTTCCCTGGCAGTAGTCCAGTTCCGTGGAATCCGCGTCCGTATCCCAAACCTCCCACACCAAACGGCTATCCTTTTGTTCCAGCTTCAGTATATAGGCTCCCGGCTCATTCTGCCAGCACAGCCATTGCACCGAGTCCGTCCCCTCCACAAGATTACCCAGAGCGTCCAACAGAAGCGCCGGAGCATCGCAGCTCAAAAAATCCGAATTTACCAGTACAAATTCACGATTTATGTCAACCACGAACCAGCCATGGCTAATGGATATGATTTTAAATACCACTTCCTCCTCCTATTCTCTGTTGCACCTGCCTGCTGGCAGTCCTCAAGCAGCCCACTGCCTTTTTCCGGTTACCCCCGTCTCCGGGCACGTTCTAACACCTGGTAGAGATATTCCACATCCACGGGCTTGGTCACAAAACCGTTCATCCCGGCCTCTGACGCCGCATCCGCATCCTCCTTAAAGGAATTAGCCGTCATAGCTATGACAGGGATGGAAGATGCATCCTGCCTCTGCATTCCCCGGATGGCACGGCAGGCTTCCAGGCCGTTCATCTCAGACATCTGAATATCCATGAGAATAGCCTGATAGGTCCCGGGGCTGCTCCGGGCAAACAATTCCACTGCCCGTTTTCCATTTTCCGCCCTGCACACACTGGCGCCCTTTATCTTCAGAAGCTCTATGGCTATCTCCGCATTCAGGTCATTATCCTCGGCCAGAAGGATGTTCATATGCTCCAGACTGCCGCTTTCCTGTTCTTCTGTTTCCCCTTTTTCCTGTTCCATTTTGGTATCTTCTTCCGCCTTAGGACCCGCCAGGGGAAATACAGCTGAAAAATAGAATTCGCTTCCCTTGCCCAGCTCGCTCTTAAGCTTCAGTTCCCCTCCCATCATCCCCACAATGGTCCTGCTGATAGGCAGTCCCAGTCCGGTTCCCTGGCTCTTGGATAAATTGGGTCCCACCTGCTCAAAGGCTCCGAATATCCGCTTCTGATTCTCCTCCGATATGCCCACTCCGCTGTCAATCACCTGAAACTGATAGGTCACCTGCTGGTCCGTACAGCCGGTCCGGGTTATGCGCATACGGATACTGCCGCCGGCCGGAGTGAACTTAAAGGCATTGGACGCCAGATTGGTCAGGACCTGCTGGAGACGGATGGCATCCCCCATAAGCATATGGCTTCCCACGTCCTTTTCCACTGTAAACTCCACTCCCCGCCGCACTGCCTCTGCGGTCAACATATCCTGGAGCTCATCCATGGTTTCCTTCATGGAAAATGCCTCATTTGCCATGGTCATTTTTCCGCTCTCAATGCGGCTCATATCCAAAATGTCACTAATCAGCCTCAGCAGGTACTGGGACGAGGACCGGATTTTCTGCAGGTTCTCCCTTACCTGTTCCGGCACATCCTCCATCATGGATGTCAAATCACTGAGCCCCACAATGGCATTCATAGGTGTGCGTATCTCATGGCTCATTCTGGACAGGAATTCGCCCTTTGCCCGGTTGGCTGCCTCTGCCCGTTCCAGGCTGCTCTGCATCCTGGCGGCGCGGATTCTGGACCGGGCGGCCGCGGCCACCAGAACCACCACGCCCAAAAAGATGCATGCGGTAACCGAAACAAACATCACCGGATTGGCGTATATCATCTCCACGATGGAGGCAGAGCTGGTACCGATGGTTATCATATTCTGATTGGCCAGCACGGTCTTCTGTTCACTGCTCATGCTGTTTATGGACTTGTTCAGAATCGGAAGCAGTTCGCCCTCAACCGGCATGTTGACCGCGAAGCAGATGTCCTTCCTGTCATTAATCAGTGTATTGGGCACCACATTGGGGTAATGGTGCGCCTGCATATCATGCTCGATTTTGGTGGATAATCCGTAGAAAAAGTCAACCTCACCATTGTTTACCGCCCTCAGAGCCGACCTGACATCCGGAAAGTATCTGACCTCATCCGCCTTTATACCCACCGGCAATCTCCGGCCTTCAATGACAGCGCCCACCAACTCCTTTGAAGGATAGCTTACATCCTTGTTCCTGACAATAATGTCACTCATGGCTACGTATGCCGTCGAGAGAGCCAGCCTCATGTCGGCCCCATCTTCCTCGGATCCCAGAAAGGCTCCCAGAACATCTGCCTTACCCTGATATACCAAATCCAGGGCTTCCTGATAGGTATCTCTGTATTCATATATAAATTCCAGTCCGGAAAATTCAGTGACCTTCTCCAGCATATCCGGAATCAGGCCATTGTGCAAATCTGTATCTGTTTCCAGACAGAACAGTGGATGCCATTCCTTCACAACCACAACCGATACGGTCTGCTTTTCGCGGATATAGGCCCGTTCCTCATCATTCAGATAGATGCTTTCAATTCCGCTGTCCGGAAAATTTGCGTTATACCGTTCCTCCGCAAAATTCGGATTGGAATCCGCAATCTTACCCATGGCCATGTTCATACCGTTTAGTACTTCCTGGTTGCCCGGGGCCGTCACAATGTAATATGGCTGGGAATCAAATTCCGCAACCACCCGGAAAGCTCCAACCGCATCTGCGTTATTCCCCAAAAGCATGTCCACTTCCTCATTTTCCAGGCACAGATAAAGATTCCCGTTCACCCTCTTATCTTTGGATAAATACTGAATATTACAGTCAATTCCGTTCAACTCCATGAATGCCTTAAGCCTGCGTATGTTTTCCTCGGCCCGTTCATATACGCCAATGGTTTTTTCACTCATGCTTTTCCAGTCATAAGTCTTGATGCTTCTATCATCCCTGCGGGCCAGCAGCACGGATTTACTGAAACCTGTATTGTAATCCGGATAAGCAAAGTACTGTTCAAATTCCGGCTGGTAATAGATTCCCCCCATCAGGTCATACTTCCCCTCCAGAAATTCCGGAATCATGTCATCCGCATTTGTCTCAATATACTCATACTGCCAGCCTGTATACTTTGCTATCTCATTCAGATAGTCCACCACAATGCCGTGCCTGTTCCTGTTCTCGTCTGTCTCAGACAACCCCTCCACAGGCGGAAACGCCACCCGTAGTACCTGTTTTCCACCATATATCTTATCTTCTTCCCCTGTACCCGCCAGAGCATCACAGCGTGACATCACAACGGACAAGCACACAAAGGCCAGGATACATGCCAATCCTGCTATCCATTTTCCTGCTTGTAAAGATTTTTTCATTTCAGAACTCCTTCTCTTACATCCCGTTTATGCTCCATAGCCTGCTTTATTTATTTTATCATGTATTGGCTTCACTTGTCATCCCAAAATACATATATCATACAGCCTATCCCATACAGCCGACGTAAGACGGTCCTGGTTTGTAACCTGTACGGACAGCCAAAAAGGCCCTGGTATTCCAGGGCCCGGGGTGATAACCTTTTTCTAATTCTTCTGCCTCAGTCCGGCCTCCCTCAGCATCCAGGCAATCCTGGCACTTTCCTCCAGCTCTTCCAGACAGTAAAAGGCGTCCATCAGATTTTTTCCAGGCACCACTGCCCCATGCTGCTTCAGCAGATAGCCGTCGCTGTCCATCACACGCTGCTCAAAGGCGTCAAACAGTGCCTGGGAACCCGGCTTCTCGTAGGGAACCAGCCCCACCTTGCCCAGCTTCATCTTCAGATACGGGGTGTGGTCCGGGATTGCATCTGTTTCGTCCTCAGCCGGCACAAAGCTCCACAGCACCCCATAGGTGCCATGGGTATGCAGAACCGCGCCTGTTCCCGGCTTTTTCTGGTATACCTTCAGATGGAGGGGCCATTCCTTGCTGGGCTTATTGCTGCTCAGACATTCCCCGCTCATATCCATGACTGCAAATTCCTCCTCCTTCAGGGTTCCAAAGCAGCTTCCGCTCTGGCTGATGTACATTCTTCCATCATGGAAAAAACTCATATTAGCCGATGAGCCGGCTGTCTTGTTCCTCTCAAACAGACTCCTTCCAATCCAGACCGCATCCTTTAATTTCTGCGCCAACTCCTTGTCCATCATTTTCCTTCCTCCATCCCCGTCATCTCCAACACTTTCACAAAAAACTCTTCCTGCCCGAAATTCCCGGACTTTAATACAAGGCGAAGGGCCTCATTCTCCATGGGCACCATGACCGGCACTCCGGGCACCACGCTGGCGCCAATCTGGTAGGAAGAAAACCCCAGCCGTTTTGTCACCGCGCCGGAGGTCTCTCCCCCTGCCACCACCACTCTCCGGATTCCATGGGCCACTGCCCGTTCCGCCAGCCCGGCGGCGGCCTGTTCCAGCATCTCTGCCACGCGCTCCTGCCCGTACTGCTGCACATCCTTCACATTTTGGGCTGTATCGGAGCTGTACACCAGCACCGGGGTTCCCCAGTTTTCTCTCACAAACTTCCACGCGTCCTCCAAAGTCTCCCTGCCCTCAAGCATGGCCACAGGATCCATCTTATAGCTGAGTCCGCCGTGGGCCTGGAAATAGCCAATCTGCCCCAGGGTAGCCTTGGAACAGCTTCCCGCAAGCAGAATGGCGGATCCCTCCGCCCGAATATCAAGTTCCGGCAGCATCTCCTGCCGGCTGCTCAGCCGTTTTGCGAACGGCTCCAGAATCCCGCTTCCGCCTGTCAGCAGGGCCAGATCCCCGAACAACTCCACAATCCGTTCCCCATCCTCCATATCCTGATAATCCGGTATCACATAAAAATGCTCCTGCCCGTCCGCCTGTTTTGCAAGCATGGCGCGGATTTCATCTGCCGGCCTGTCCATCTGCTCCTTCCAGAGCTCCACACAGGGGTACTTGCTCTGGGGCTTCATCAGGTTGGCGATTCTGGCGTCCCACATGGGCGTCAGAGGATGGTTCTTCATGGGGCTCTCATGCAAAGGCACACCGCCCACATACAGTTCCCCGTTTCTTACCACACGTCCGTTGACAGGCAGGGCCGGGCACAGTACCGTATAGGGCACCCCAAGGAATTCCATGGCGGCGTCTGCAACAGGGCCAATATTCCCCTCCGGAGTAGAGTCAAAGGTGGAACAGTATTTCAGGTAAAATTTCTCCACGCCCTGCTCCTTCAGCCAGCCAAGGGACTGCATGGTATCCGCCACTGCCTCCCCTGTATCCTGGGTCCTGGATTTAAGCGCTATCACAATGGCCTGTACTTCCTCCGCAATCCTGCTTCCTTTTGCCGGAATCCCGTTAAAGAGCTGGACCGACATGCCTCCCTTGACCAAAAATGAAGCAGCGTCACTGGCGCCTGTAAAATCATCGGCTACACATCCGAATATTGGCATAGTTTACCTCCTGTTATCATGAAATGATTTATTATATAATTATACTAGCAAATTTCATGCCAGCATGAAACATAACCTTCCTGCTTTGTTATTCAGCCTTATATGTTGCAAAACCGTTGACCAAACTGTTGCATTATTGTAGAATCGAAACAGCAACAACTGTACCATCTGCCATAGGAGGCCCGCCATGATCCATATATTATTCATTGTACCATATCCCGAACTTCGGGAAAAGGTTGAGTATGTCTTAGACAACCATCCTGAAAACAAACGAATTTCCGCCAACATACAGGTATTGACAGTTGACCAGATTTCGAGGATTAATGCAGGAAGCTACGATGCCGTCATCGCCCGGGGCTTCAGCGCCAAACAGCTGAAAGCCATGCATCCCCAGACTCCCGTTATCGATCTGGCCATTTCCGGTTATGGTATCATACGCACGGTCGCTGAATGCCGCAAAGATTTTAACTCCACACAGATTGCCATCTGCGGATTTTACGGAAAAATATACGAGGCCTCCGACATATGCAAACTGTTAGGATGCGAAGTGGAAATTTATCCGGCCAGTAATCATAAGGACCTGGAAGCCAACATAGACGAAGCTGTTGCCCATGGATGTGACGCGTTAATCGGAGGATACTCCGCTGTAGAGCTGGCTGAAAAACATGGCATCCCATCCCGTCTGATACGTACCGGAGAGGATACCATCCTTCAGGCAATCAATGAGGCCATACGCACAGTTGAACAGATACAGATCGAGCGTATTGTGGCCGAGACCTATAAGACCATCATATATGCGTCCAAGGACGGTATCCTGTATATTGATTCCTCCGGTACCATACGGGTACGCAACCGGGTGGTGAAAGCCATGAACAACAATATCAGCCTGCTGTCAAGGTCTCTGCAGACCACCCTTCCCTATCTCTACAAATCCTTTAACGAGGTTTTAAAGGGTGGATAGGAAATAAACGGCAGCATTCTTACCATCCCCAAAAGCAACCTTACCGTATCCGCCTCCTTTGTTCCTGTGGTAGTTAATAACAACATTTCCGGCGTCGTGATTACCTTGTCTGATATAACAGAAATACAGAAGCTGGAAAATCAAATCCGCCGTAGTCTCAGTGAAAAAGGACTCCGGGCAAAGTATACCTTTGACGATATTATTCATAAAAGCGCTGTCATCGACTCCACCATTGATACGGCGCGCAGATACGCTGCCTCGGATTCCAATGTCATCATTGTGGGAGAAACCGGAACCGGAAAAGAATTGTTTGCACAGAGCATACACAATGCCAGTCCTCGTAAAAACGGACCTTTCGTCGCCATCAACTGTGCCGCTCTACCGGAAAATCTGCTGGAAAGCGAACTCTTTGGCTATGTGGAGGGCGCCTTTACCGGCAGCGTCAAAGGCGGTAAAATGGGACTCTTTGAACAGGCCCACGGCGGAACCCTGTTTCTGGATGAGATTGGTGAAATTTCCCTCTCCACCCAGACCAAGCTGCTGCGGGTTCTCCAGGAATGCGAGGTCAGAAGAATTGGTGATAACAAGGTCATCTCCATCAATGTCCGCATTATTTCCGCCACCAATAAAAGCATCAATCAGCTTGCCGGCAAGGAACTGTTCCGCCGTGATTTAATGTACCGCCTGGATGTCCTGAGAATTTTCCTTCCCCCTCTGCGCCAGAGGGACCGGGACGCGGAACTTCTGTTCCTGCATTTGATGCGGCAGAGGGGACAGGAGTGCGGGATACCTGTTCCCGAAATCAATCTTTCGGCCTTATCTGCCCTTAATGATTATCCATTTAATGGAAATATAAGGGAGCTGCGCAATATCGTAGAGCGCTCTCTGGTCATCTGCTCCGGAAATGCCATCACCAGAGATGATTTGCTAAGGGCACTATATCCCCAGGATTTAGAGGATACATCTCCGGTTCCTGTCTATACCGTATCTCAGACCTCCAGTGAGGAAAGTTCCATCATATGGGCGCTTGGAGAATGCGGCGGCAATCAGACCAGGGCTGCCAGACTGCTGGGTATTAACCGTTCTACACTATGGAGAAAAATGCAGAAATACAATATAAAAATGTAATTCAACTTATGCAATGGTGTTGCACATTTTGTTGTGATATCGTTGCATTTTTTGCTGTAATACTGTTGCAATCGCACTCCCCCTCACCCCCCGGTGTATCTCTCTCCATATCGGCCTTTTTCTTGTGTCTTTTATGAAGCTTTTATTATTTTTAGCCGATATCCATATACTTGGCATCATAATTGCTTTAAATAACTGCATCGGGCAATAGGAACACGCCATGCTCCGGCCCTGCCGGGGTGGTCAGTCTCCGGGGTAATGGCGCTCTATTCCAAAATCAAGAAGAAGGAGAGGTATTTTTTATGAAGATTTGCGCGACAATGAAGAAATTTCCAGGAGGCATGATGGTCATTCCACTATTGATTGGCTGTTTAGTCAACACATTCATACCACAGGTACTGGAGATTGGAGGGTTTACAACTGGTCTTTTTAAAACAGGAACCTCTACGCTGGTAGGCCTGTTCATCCTGTGCAGCGGTGCAACCATTAATTTCAAACAGGCTGCCCTTCCCCTCTACAAGGGAGCTGTGCTGACTATTTTAAAATATGCCATCGGTGTATTGCTCGGCCTGTGCCTTAACAAGCTGTTTGGACCCATGGGAATTTTAGGACTTACTCCATTGGCGGTTATCACAGCTGTCACCAACTCCAATGGTGCCATCTACACTGCCCTGGCAAAAGAATTTGGAGACAATACAGACGTGGGAGCCATTGCAATCCTGTCCTTAAACGACGGCCCATTTCTTACCATGATTGCACTGGGCACCACCGGCCTTGCGGAAATTCCGATTCTGTCTCTGGTAGCAGCCATAGTTCCCCTGATTATCGGTATGATTTTAGGCAATCTGGATGAAGACTTCAAGGTGCTGTTATCCAACGGATTAGCTATGCTGCTTCCCTTTAACGGCTTTGTTCTGGGTGCCAATACAAGCCTGTTTACCATCGCAAAGGCCGGTGCCGGCGGTATTGTCCTCGGACTTATAACTGTTTTGTTTACGGGCGTGCTGACCTATTACCTGTACAGCCTGATTCGAAGAAAACCAGATCCCATGGGAATGGCCATTGGTACCACCGGAGGCAATGCTGTAGCTGTACCTGCATCCGTTGCCATGGCAGATCCTTCCCTGGAGCCGGTGGTGGGCGTGGCTACCGCACAGGTAGCCGGCGCTGTTGTTATCACAGCCATCCTGACTCCCATTCTGACCGGATTCTTTGCCAAAAGAGCTGCCAAAAAGCAGAAGAAATAGTGATGGGCATATCTGCATTGAAAGAAAGCGAGGACTTTTATGGAACGTTATATCATTAAGGCAAACAAAATCATAGCAGGAGATCAGCTGGAGGTCATGGAAAACAGCGGGCTTCTCATTGAAAATGGAAAAATCCAAAAAATATACGATAATATCTCCCGCGTTAAAATACCAGAGCAAACAGACGTAATTGATTATGGCGATAAGGTAATCATCCCCGGTATGATTGACTGCCACAACCATCTGGCATTAGACGCCAGACTTGAAAATCACCTGGTCAAAATGGAGGACTGCGAGGCAGAACAGACCATACGCGCCATTAAAACCATGAAGGACGACCTGGCAGCCGGCGTAACCACCTCCAGATGTCTGGGAGACAGGTTTTATATTGATGTGACATGTAAAAAGGCGCAGAAAGAAGGAAGAATTGCAGGACCGAAGCTGGTTGTCAGCGGCATCGGCATGCGCAGCAGCCACGGACACGGATATGTAGGAACGCCCCATTGCGGCGCGGAAGATTTCCGCAGGACATCCAGGGAAAATATTGCCCGTGGTGTTGATTTTCTGAAAGTATTCATGACAAAGGTCATCAATGCAACCCCTTTCATCTATCACTTTTTGACCCTAGAGGAACTGAAGGCAGTGGTGGAAGAAGCAAAAAGCGTGAATATAACCGCAGCCTGCCATTGTTCAGGCGGACAGGGTTTAGACGACTGTCTGACTGCGGGCATTGACTGTCTGGAACATGTGTATTATATCACCCAGCCCCAGGTGGAGCGGGTTAAAAAGGAGGACCGCTGGGTGGTATATACTCCCAGCTACGCCCTGAATGACCAGCTGTTATTCAAGTTCTCGCCTCATGACAGGGAGGGGAGCCTTCGTGAAAAGGAAATTATCTGCAAATGCTTATCCGGCGCTATTGAGGGCGGTCTTAAGTTTGGCATTGGCACTGACGGGCTGCATCAGGGTTTGGCTCAGGAAGCATGCTATATCTCTGGTCTGGGCGCTAACAACCGGGATGTACTGGCCGGAATCACAATCAATGCGGCCCGGATCTGCGGGGTAGACAAAAACACCGGCTCTATCGCGGAAGGAAAAGCAGCTGATTTTGCCGTCCTGGAGGGCAATCCCTTGGACGATATCGAAGCTTTAAAGAATGTTGCATCTGTTATCCAGGACGGAACCATTATTTTCTAAATTATAAGAAAGAGCACCGCTTTCCCGATAAACCTCAGGGCCGGCGCCGGAAAATACAATCGTGTATTTAACCGCGCCGGCCCTGCTGTCTGTCTTCAAAAAGGATGCTGCTGCAAACGGAATTCATTTTGCAGCAGCATCCTCTTACTCTGTGTTACATCTATATCCTGTACATCCTGTGTTTCAATTAAAGCTTCAGTCCTTCGTTATATAATTCATATGGAAGGCTTCCTGACAAATCCACCACATCCTTTGTTATGGGCTGCCCTGCCTTTACATCCTCCAGCAGTGTTGTGCCGTTTAACAGATAGAATGGGGCCACATTTCCCGCATCCTTAAGTTCCCACAATTCCGGAACCAATCCCTCAATGGAATGATGATGTCCCTGGACCTTGAGTATGGTTCCCTTGGGCATGTCCTTCTGAGCCACACCGGTCATAACGGAAACCTGACGGCATTCAGAGTGGGTACCCAGTCCCAGGATGTCTCCTAACAGAATGGATATAGGCGTCTCCAGTCCCATATAGTGATATGGAAGATAGATACATGCATATTTACCATTACGGCTTACCACATGCCCTTTACTCGTAAGCAGTTCCCATACCGTTTCATTCTCGCATCTGATGACAATGAACTCACCACCTGCAAAACTGGCCTCATCCGGCGCACGCAGATTGCAGAACACATCTACCACACCAGTTTTCTTGAGTATACCGCCATCTTCCTCCGGAATAAAAATATCTGCCAGTTCGCTGATCTTTGCAACAGGATAATTCAGACGTCTGTCAGACGGCACCAGCCCGGTGACATTGGACACAAGATTCATCTCGCAAAGGTCGGCGGAAATAACTGCCATATATTTTTCTAACAGCTTACGGCGTCCCTCCAATGTCTCGCGGCCTTCATAATGCCAGAACTCCTTCAGGCCAGGAATATTCTCATGCGGTTTTTCAGGGCCTTCCATATAAGTGAATTCGTCCGTGTCCGGGTCCCATACAAAATCATATTCGCTGGCTTTGCCCGCTGCTATGATCTCTAATCCCAATACTTTTCCCCAAGAGTAAAGATCCAGAAGGTTTCTTGGCTGATCTCCGTTAACCAGAGAGTATACGGAGCCATATTTTTCGGCAATATTATTTAAAATAGGGCCGCACACACTGTCAGTCTCCTTTGAAACCATGTATACATTGATTCCCTTCTTTAACGCGTCCGCGGATACCTCTGAGCTCACAGCCGTGTTTCCCGTACACTCAACCAAGGCCGTAATATCACTTTCCAGAACCAGCCGGTAGTCGTTTACAATAAGAACCCCATGGCTGGGTGCGCTCTGGACCTGCTCTTTATTCCCGCATATAATAATATCCTCTTTCTTATATCCAAGTCCTGTGAGCACCTCTACACATTCGTCCGTATGCCGTGAAGATATCAGCCTCAGTTCCATTAACTCAACCTTTGGAATTTGTGCCAACAGCGTATAGCCATAACCGCGGGTTGCACCTATAATTCCTACTTTTGACTTTTTTCCGCCGTTGTTCTTAAATAAACTTGTGTAATCCATATCGCGCATTTCCTTTCTGTTTTATATTTTTTCTTCCCATTCTGCCTGAAACAGCCCTCTCCGCCTCATTCTGTCTGAATGTCAAGTGCAGTCTGTGATGCTTCAGGTAATGATATGGGGATATTTACTACTACTAAACTATAGTAGCAAATATCATGCCAAAAACAGATTGACGAAAATATAACAGAATTTTCACCTAAAAAGCCAGTAAAATAAAAGGGGGGGGGGGCTGCAGAAACATAAAAAAAAGGCAATTTAAGTAATAAATGA
>JAJQEA010000364.1:24046-47820 GCA_021201905.1 Clostridia bacterium | reverse complement strand
CCCCACCCCCCTCCCCCCCCCCCCCCCCCCCCCCACCACCCCCCCCCCCCCGCCCCCGCCGGAACATAAAAAACATGGCAATATACTGATTCAATTAAACAGCGTGACATGTGTGCAACAAAAACAGCCAACAATGCAACAGTGTTGCAACCGCAACTAATCGCTCTATTTCCCAAACATTCCATCATCCCTCCACACAAAACACCACCTCCAGGCAATCCTGCCGAATACCGTTCCAAATCACCGTACTATAAGCTCCTGCCGCACGGAGAAAATATGTTTGTACCCCGCGAAGCCTGCATGATACATTATCTCCGGAAGCAGCCATGACCGCGCCTATCGTCGCCTCAATAACCCTGCTTACGGCCTTCTCCATATCCAGCCTAATCTCTTCCCCGGACTTCCCCCTGAAAAACAGGCCAATCCTGTGCACATCCTCCGCCGTCAGCTCCAGCGTGTTCTCCCTTCTCCCCCTTCTCCCTTCTGCCGCCATATCTGCAATCACACCTGCCGATGCCGCCAAAAGTACCTGCTCACAAATATTGCCCGGATACAGTTCCTCGTACTCCGGCGATATACCCATGAGAAGCCCGCAGATCTCACCCGGATCAAAAAATTCCAAAAAGTCTGCCTCCAGAGTGATTCCCCTCAGATATTCCAGTATGAGACGGGCGCCGTTAAGGGGAGGATTGCCGCAGAGCAGTGGATAATCCAACGTCAGAAGATGGTCCATGGGAGTGAATACCGGGTCATACCGGACAAAGAATTCCGGCATTCCCTTTAATATGGTATCCCGGTAATGGATGCAGCCGTAATCCTCAAACGATAACAGCAGCTTTTCATATATCCCCTTTGCCTCATAGACATTTTCCATCCCCTGCCGGAGTCCCTGTTCATAAAGCATGTTCTCGTCAGGCAGCTGAGCCGCCATTACTCCGTTGCCAAAGGCGCCTTCCCCCTCTTTTATGCAGTATAGGGCAGCCTCCATCAGCATCCCGGCTGTCTTATAGGCCACGGAGCTGCTTTCCCTGGCCGTATATCTGTCTGCGAGACGTTCCACTATCGGCAATACTTTTTCAATACGATATTCCATCCTGTTCCTCCCTTACCTCCAGCAAAGGTCCCTGAGAACCTCCATATACAGTTCCTGATCCCACCTGCTCTCCTGGCTGATGGACTCATACACGCGCCGCCCTCCTGTGGCTTTATATCCCTCAAAGCCTCTCCTCACCTCCTGGGCCAGCCGGTCCAGACAGGTACCTTCCAGATATTCCACATCACCGAAGCACACCTCGTCAAACTGCTCCCGCATGAATTCCAGCAGTTCGTCATCCGTCATCCGGTCCAGAGTCTCATTTTTAAATTCATAAAACATGTCCTGCAGCTGTTCCAATACCTCTGCATAATTATCCTGGTCCAGGTATGGGGAATCGCAGAACATAAAAATCAATTTCTCCAGTATCCCTCTGCCAAACTCCACCCGTTCCCATTTTCTCAGACTTTCATCGCGGCGCATTGCCAGCTCCCGTGCCTCCTCCCGGGACAATGCCAGGCCAAACCGTGCAGTTTCCTCATTGCAGGCCAGAATCTCCACTAATTCCCTGCGGCTTTTCTCCTGCTGCAGCATCATAAAAAAAGTCCCCGCTTCTCCCATATGCGTCACCCCTCCTTAAGGTGGAAACCCATTATACGGCAGGGCTCACGGCATTACAAGTCTTGAATTCAGGGCGTTTTTGTGGTATTATAATAACAGAAAGACAGGGGATTTCTCACATCTCCTGTCTTTTTTATTCCTTATCACTACACCTGTCTGTTGGTTTCTCTTTGCTCACGCGCAATCAGCAACCATGCTACCGGATTCTGACATCCCATTGTCCGCCGCGGACCATGTACTGGAACTCCGTCAAATCGTCGCTTTCCATGACCTGCAGCAATTCCTCAAAGTCATCCACCGTGTCATATAAAGCCAGCTTATCCCGGTCCACCCATTCCACGGTTCCCTCTTCAGATCCGCGCAGTTTTCCTGTAAATTCGTTCGTCTTAAACAGGAACACGATGTATCTCCCATGCTCTATGGGAAACTGTTTAACACCGCACAGACGCGGACGGAACACAGTCAGTCCCGTCTCCTCCTTCATCTCCCGTATAACAGCCTCCACAAAGGATTCATTCTCCTCCACATGACCGCCCGGAAGGGTATATCCCTTCCAGTCCTCCCTGATTCGGTTCTGTACCAATACTTTGTTGTCTTTATAAATCATGCACAGAACCGTCAGCTCTGCTGTCTCTGTCTTTCTCATAAAAAGAGCACCTTTCGCTGTATGTCATATATGTATGGTTTCTACTTCTTCTCCATCCCGTTTGTCTTAAACGCAATCTGCAAATTGGAACGCATCATGGAATCCCCTTCATAATGTTCCCACATCCACTCATATGTGTCCGTCAGCCTGGCGCAGGGAGTCCGGGCCATTGCCTGCAGCGCGGCGTGGGCCAGCCAGTAATCCTCTCCCCGCATCAGCTTTGCGAAAAACTCCGCCAAATCCAGTTTATCCGGGCATTTTCCCATCACATAGACAGCGGTGCGCCTGTCTTCACCGGGGTTTTCAGCATTTCCGGCAAAACGCTCCAGATCCGCGGCCCTCCTGCTGCTGCAGTCTCCCAGGAAAAACAGGATCCGGGCCTTGTCCTTTATGTCGGGGCGGTACAGCAGCCGGACCATTTTCCCGTAAAACCGGTCCTTATACTGGTCCGGCATCCTCCTGGCGCAGTCCACGGCTCCCTGGGGATGGTTGCCCACTATGATTTTTTCAAATACCTCCAGCCCCTTCATAGGCGCCAGCTTAAAAAGCAGCTCTCCCTTGGCTCCATCTGTCTCAGGCCTGTCCCTCTGATACAGCAGCTCAATGGTCTCCGGCTCCGCCTTTGTAAACTTACTGAACCCTCCCAAAATCTGCAATTTGTCCTCTGTCAGAACGGCTTCCTCATATTCCTGCCTGAGCTCCCGTTCCGATTTCAGACTGATGTAGCCATAGGATGTAAGGCTATGTCCGGCCAGAATTTCCAGGAAAAACTGCTCAAACCACTCCAGAAATGTGAGTCCCGTAAAAAAGGGGCCGTATTCCGGTTCCATATTCCAGTCTATGTATACAATTTTTCCCTTCTCACTCCCCTTCCACATCAGCAGATTATCGTAGGTACATCCCTGGGTTCCGATGACCAGCAGGCCGGAACAGACCTGCTTCATTCGGACATCATATTCATTATCATCATTTATTTCATCCATTTCTTCCATGGTACGCGCCCACTCAGAGGAGCTCATATTCCGGTCAATGAATGCGGGCAGGTTTTCCTTGTCCCTGTCATCATAGAGCTTCAGATATTCGTTGTGCACAGCCAGGCTCTCCAGGGGATAGAGGCCGTAATAAGGTCCGGCGCCGCCGTTTCCCACCTTGGTGAGAAAAAATACATATTCATCCGGAAAGTTAAGGTGCCACCGCTCCTCAAACAGCCTCACCTCCTCCCGCGTCACAGTGGGATTCAGTTTGTATCCGTGCTTTGACGAACCAAAAATCCCACGGGTTCCGTCCTTCTTTCCCGCCCGCTCAACTAAATCCCTCAGATATGCCCCATGGGCATCCGACAGCGGTTCGTATTGATTGGATGTCTCAAATTTTTTCTTTTTTCTCAGATAAGATGTCAGCTTCCCAGCTATTTTTTCCCCGGCATACAGCACCTCCTGTCTCATCCCTGTCACTGCATCAAGTGTATCACATTTCACCCCTCATATCTACCAGGTTCAGCAGTTGAAAGCAGATTCGGAATCAGCTGTCCAAGCCGGGAAACCGGCTGCATACATTCATGTCCCACACAGAGGTAAAATAATTCCCCTTTATCAGGCAACAGATACTCCTTTGTGTAGGGTGCAAGGCGCTCCATTTCCTCCGCATTTTCCTCTGTTTTTACCACCACGGTTAGCCCCTCTGCTGTTACAGCCAGATTTGCCAGCTGCTCAGTGAGATTCCTGCGCCTTTCCCTATCCGTGTCCGGCGACAGCGTACACACCAGCTCCTTAGAGGGATACAATACATCCATCATGGTCAGAAGCCCGTAGCTGTGCCCCGAAGGATATCCTTCCATGGCTCCTGCCAGGTAACAGAGCTGTTTCTCCAGCACCTTCTGCCATTTGACCTCCCCGGTAATTTGGGCCAGCCGGTACAGTATCCGGGCTGCTGCGGAATTGCCGGACGGCATAGCGCCGTCATAGGTTTCCTTTGTCCTCACAATCAGCTGTTCCCCGTCCTTTGCATACAGATAGAATCCCCCTTGTTCCCGGTCAAAAAACTGTTCCGTCATTATCTCCGCCCAGCCGGCTGCCCGCTTCAGATAATCAGCCCTGAATGTCACCTGGTACAGCTCCAGCAATGCAAGACAATAGCAGGCATAGTCGTCCAGCTTTCCCTGGCCTGCCGCATCCTGGTCCCGGTAGCGCACCATCAGGCGCCCGTCCTTTACAAGACGGCTGCTGATGAAAGCTTCTGCCCGGACAGCCATATCCACATACTGCTTTTTTCCCAGCACAGCTCCTGCCATCGCACATGCACAAATCATCCACCCGTTCCATGAAACCAGTATCTTGTCGTCCTTATGCAGCCTGGCCCGGTCAAGGCGGTATTGATACAGCTTTTTGAGGCCCTCATTTTCTCTGACGCCGAAGCTGCCAGGGATACCAAGACATGCATTGCCATGACGGGTATTGCCATATTGGACATTGCCATATTGGCCAGTGCCCCACGGCTTCTCACAAATCTCCTCGTAATTATCATTTTCCAGCAGATTGGGTATGCTCCTGCCTTCAAAATTACCATGTTCTGAAATTCCGTATTGACGGCAAAAATCCCTGCCCGCTGTCTCTCCCAGCACCGTGCTTATCTCCTCCCGGGTAAACACATAGTATTTTCCTTCCACACCGTCGCTGTCCGCGTCCTGGCCGCAGTAAAAGCCTCCCTGGGAATCTGTAAGCTCCCGCCTGACGTATTCCAGAATCTTTTCCGCCACCTCTCCATACATCCTCCGCCCGGTGCGCCCGTAAGCTTTGATGTAAGCCATCACCAGCAGGCTGTTGTCGTAGAGCATTTTCTCAAAATGGGGGACCAGCCACTGTCCGTCCGTGGAGTATCTGGAAAATCCGCCTCCAATGTGGTCAAAGATACCTCCCCTGTACATCTGCACCAGGGTTTTCTCCGCCATGGACAGTGCCTCCTGCCGGTTCTCCCTTGCTCCGTATTCCATCAAAAACATCAGGTTGTGGGGCGTGGGAAACTTGGGGGCGCCTCCAAACCCGCCGTTTTTACTGTCAAAGCTGTCCGCAAACTTCCGGAATGCCTGATGCACCACGGCAAGCTCCGGTTTGGCCCATCTTCCTGTCTGTTCCCGGCTTCTTAAGTATTTCTCTATTTGCCCTGCCTGGTCCAGAAGTTTTTCTCTTTTCGCCTTCCACTGTTCTGCCGCCGCTGTCAGCAGCTCCTCCAGCCCCGGCCTTCCATAGCGGGCTCTGGGAGGAAAATAGGTGCCGGAAAAAAACGGCCTGCAGTCCGGCGTCATTATGATGGTCAGCGGCCAGCCGCCCTGTCCGTTCATGGCCTGGCACACTGACATATATACAGAATCCACATCCGGCCGTTCCTCCCGGTCCACTTTAACACAGACATATTCCCGGTTCAAGATTTCCGCAATCACCTCATTTTCAAAGGATTCCCGTTCCATCACATGACACCAATGATATGTACATCATCCGGGACAGGTCAGCTGTACCCAATAGATAAGAAAACAGGCTTATTCTCATGCCTTGCTTTCTCAAATGCCTCCTCTCCCCACGGAAACCACTGCACCGGATTATACGCATGCTGCAGCAGATAGGGCGATTTTTCATTGATTAACCTATTGGGTCTGTTGTTTTGATGTTCCACGATATCACCTCCCTGTTACTGAATATTTGTCCTCTTATGTTCTCCGCGTAAACATAGAATTATACCCTTCTGCCCCCAGATGATTCTAACTTCCTGTTTGCTTTACACACGGAGCGCGCGGATTGCGTTTATAATAGCAATAATCATAACACCCACATCGGCAAAGATTGCAAACCACATATTGGCGATTCCCACCGCCCCCAGCCCCAGACAGGCAAACTTGATAACCAGCGCAAATACTATATTCTGGTGCACAATCCCCAGACATTTGCGGGAGATTTTGATTGCCTTTGCAATTTGAAGGGGGTTGTCATCCATCAGAACAACGTCAGCTGCTTCAATTGCCGCATCCGATCCCATGGCTCCCATGGCAATCCCGATATCGGCCCGGGTCAGAACCGGGGCATCATTGATGCCGTCACCCACAAAAGCAAGCTTTGCCTTCTCCGGTTTCCCGGAGAGCAGTTCCTCCACCTTTGAAACCTTATCGGCGGGAAGGAGTTCGCTGTATACCTCATCAATCCCCAGTTCAGAGGCAGCCTGATCCGCCACCCCCTTTGCATCACCGGTCAGCATCACCGTTTTCTCCACTCCAGCCTTCTTTAATTGGGCAATGGCCTCCCTGGAATCAGGTTTCATAATATCGGAAATCACAATATGTCCGGCATATTCCCCGTCAATTGCCATGTGGATTATGGTGCCCACACAGTGGCAGTCCCGGTATGGAATGTGAAGCTTTTCCATCAGCTTACTGTTTCCTGCCGCAACACTTATTCCATCCACCCTGGCCATGATTCCGTGGCCGCTGATTTCCTCTATATCCGTCACACGGCTCCTGTCAATCTCCCTGCCGTAAGCGTTCTTAAGACTCTTGCTGATGGGATGGGAAGAAGCGCACTCTGCCAGAGCCGCGTACTCCAGAAGCCTGGCGTTTTCCAACTCGTTGTGATGGACGCCGCTTACCTCAAAAACCCCCTGGGTCAGAGTACCCGTCTTATCAAACACAACGTACTTCGTCCTGGACAGGGTTTCCAGATAATTGGAACCCTTAACCAGTATGCCCTCTTTGCTGGCGCCGCCGATACCGGCGAAAAAGCTGAGCGGAATGCTGATAACCAGTGCGCAGGGACAGCTAATCACCAGAAAGGTCAGCGCCCTGTATATCCAGACGCCCCATTCAGCCGTCTGGCCCATGAACAGCACCCGGACAGCAGGCGGCAGGAAAGCCAGTGCCAGCGCGCTGTAGCAGACAGCGGGTGTATAGACCCTTGCGAACTTTGCAATGAAATCCTCTGACTTGGATTTTCTGGAGCTGGAATTCTCTACCAGTTCCAGAATCCTGGAAACCGTGGACTCCCCAAACTCTTTTGTGGTACGGATTTTCAGCACACCGGTCATATTGATGCAGCCGCTGATAATCTCATCCCCGGCCCTGGTATCCCGCGGCATGCTCTCACCCGTGAGGGCGCTGGTATTCAAAGTGGACGCGCCCTCCACCACCACACCGTCCAGAGGAACCTTTTCACCGGGCTGTACCACAATGATGCTGCCTACGGCAACCTCGTCCGGTGAAACCCTTTGAAGTCCCCTGTCCTGTTCCACATTGGCGTAGTCCGGACGAATATCCATCAGAGCGCTGATATTTCTGCGGCTTTTTCCAACGGCATAGCTCTGGAACAGCTCACCGATTTGGTAAAAAAGCATGACGGCAATGGCCTCGTTGTAATCGCCGCTCCCTGAATAGATAGCAAGGGCAAACGTGCCCATTGTAGCAACTGTCATTAAAAAATTCTCGTCAAACGCCTGCCGGTTCAAAATGCCCTTGCCTGCCTTTTTCACAATATCATATCCAATCACCAGGTACACAGCCAGATACAATGTGAGCCGCAACATACCCGCTGCCTGGATAAACTGCAGCGCCGCCAGCATAAAAGCCGTGACCAGGATGCGCAGCAGCATCTTTTTTTGTTTCTTGTTCATTATACATATCCTCCGATTTTATCCGCCACTCCGGGGTGCTCTGAAAAGACATGGAAATTAAATTTCAATCTCACAGTCCGGCTCCACTTTTTTACAAGCCTTACGCACTTCCTTCATGACTCCGGCCGCCTCGTTCCCGTCTTTAAATTCCACAATCATCTTCTGTGTCATGAAATTTACAGTTGCAGACAAAACCCCCTTAGTCTTACGGGCTGCGTCCTCCATCAGGTTTGCGCAATTGGCACAGTCCACTTCAATTTTGTAAGTCTTTTTCATAATAAAACTCCTTTCTGCTGAAATAGTAATGATAGAAATTGATACTCGCTTAAACAATTAAGCATTTATTTAATTGTTGTGACTGTAGTATAATACCGGCAGAAGCATAAAGTCAATGCTTCCAACCGATTCCCTGCCAAATGGGCTGAATGTATTTCCAAATGGAGCGAAACAAGGGTCTCCATAAGCTGCACAACAAAACAGCCTGGAAACCCATATGTTCTTTACCAGTATTGAGTTATCTTTTAATCTTATGTTCCAAAAACCAGATCGCAGGTTACCGCACTTCGGATGGCATTATGGGAATTCCCCCTCTGCGCTGACCTAAACCGTCTATCCTGATGGGGTGGGATCTTATATATCGGTCTTTACCAGCACGATGCAGACGGTCCCTGCCAGGGAAACCCCGCCGACCAATACAGATGCGGCCGTCCAGTTAAAAACGCTGATGCAGAAACCTACCAGAGGCGGACCCACCAACATACCGGCATTGGAATTCAAAGTCAGCAGAGCCACAGCGGAGTTAACCTCTGAGCCGCTTTTCGCCACCTGAGATATAATGGTCCACAGAGTTGTAACGACACCGCTTTCAAAGAAGGGATACACCATTACAAAAGCTATGATCCATCTTGAGGAAGGCAGCATAAAGGCAGCCGCAGCCACAAACGCATAGAGAGCAAATACAAGGATTCCAAAAAGCTTCCGATTGACCCTGTCTAAAATCCATCCTGATAACAGCACCATAGGAAGAGAAACGGCGGCAAGAATGCTGATATATTGATTTGCCCTGGTTCCATCCATCCCCAGTGTGACCGTCCAGCAGGTAGCTGCCCATGTTATAAAACCAAAGGAGGCAAAACAAAAACAGAACATGGCGGTACTGACCAGACAGGCATCCTTATTTCTAAAGACAGAAAAACCAGAACATCTCCTGCTGTTTGCCGTCTTATTGCATACATTATTTTCGTTCCTTAAATCGCCGCGCTCCAGAATATGATTGTCACTGCACTCCGGATCCCGTACAAAAAGAACATTTAAAATAAAACAAAGGACAGCAATCATAAGGCCGAACATCCAGACGCCCTTCCAGCCTTTCTGTACGGAAATAGATGCCCCGAAGAAAAAGCAGACAGCCTGTCCGGCATACTGCCATGAAGTCCAGATTCCGGTTGGCATTCCTCTGTTTTCCGGCGGAAACCACATGGCAATGAGATTGGGTACGGCAATGGATATAAGTCCGGCGCCAACGCCTTCGATTATCCTGCTAAAAAGCATTATTGGGAAAGATTGGGAAATCAGCCCTATGGCAGCTCCCAGGATACTGCAGCCCACGGAGACAAGACAGCTGGCTTTTGCTCCCAGCTTATTGACTGCCATGACCGCAGGAAATGCCATGACTATGCCCATGACACTGAACACAGAGGAAAGCCAGCCCGCAGATGCCATATTTATATGGAAACTGGTCTGAATAGCGTCCATACAGGGCAGTACTTTATTTTGAGTTATGGCAACAGCAATGGCACCTGATACCGCACAAATAATCACCAGCCACGCAGAAGATTTGTTTTCCATATATTATACTCCTGTTCTGTCTGCCGGCGGTATTAAACACGCCGGCAGACAGAAGGGAAACATTTGCGGTTATGCATTCTTCCGGGCCACTATGTCTCTGATATTTTTAATGATAACCAGCGCCACCAGCAGGAAGCCCACCTTGCCGTTAACAGCGTAAATAAAGTTTACAATAGAAGCATAAGGCGCTGCCAATCCGATGGCACAGCCTAAAGCAGCCAGTACGATGGCTACAATCTTGTAAGCCTTAGTACCTTCCTTGGCCACACGGTTTACAGGTGTCCAGAGAAGCGGGCAGGCCGTGGTATAGATTCCCGCAAAAATTACTGCGCTGAATACGGTTGCAAGGAAGGGGCTGGTCTGATGTAAAATCAGCAGCAGCGGAATCTGAGAAGCACCTACCAAATCTACGTTCTTAATCAATGCGCTGCCTACAATTAAAACCGCCAGGGTCAGAACAAGCACCCCCATGATTGTACCATACTGAGCATCCTTGGGATTTTCTTCCTCCTTACCGATAGCTGCCAAAAACGGCGCAAACCAAAGCATACCAAAGCCCAAATAGGATACCATGGAGCCCCACCATGTTCCGGAGGCTGCTATGATTCCGGAGTTAGGAATTAAGACTTGTGCTTCTGAAAAACTGAGCTTTCCGTTTATAATGCCCACAAAGCCCGCAAGGAGACAAAGTGCAATAATTATAGGACCGATTTTACCGATGATATCCACCAGCTTGTTGAGACCGAGCATTACTGTCACCCCTGCAAGAGCGGCGATAATTACGGCACCAATGGCAGGCTGGATTCCAAACTGCTGCTGCAGGGTAGCGCCCGCGCCTGCAATCATAACAAAGTAGGAGGCAAAGGAAAAAATGACAGAAAACCAGTCGAAAAACAGACCTATATATTTTCCGCCAAAATAATTAAATACCTGGCTTCCTTTCTCAAACTGGCCTTTACGGCCTGCCTCCAGGAAATTATAGTTCATATAAAGGTTGCCTATAAAGAACACGACAGCGCAAAGAAAGATTTCCTTTCCATATGCAGCAAAAAACTGCATGATTTCCTGACCTGTAGAGAAACCCGAACCGATAGCGAATGCAATGAATGCGCCGCCGATAGTGACGACTCTGCCTATATTAAGCTTTTTATTCATTCTTTCCTCACTTTCTTATATGATAATTAGTTCATATAGTTCTTCAGATGCTCCGTGGTTCTCAGAGCAATTGACATGTCCAATATTCGAAAGTCCTTAAGCTCCCGATCCGTGTGTGGAGCATCAGGACGATAAGGTGAGTCATGATACTGTGCCAGGTTTTCCAGAACCAGCACATCCTCCCCCATACCGCTCCCGGCCTCATCACACAAAAATACCGTATGGTAGGGATTATATCTTTTGTTGTATCCGCCTCTTGGATCGGCGGCTAAATGCCAGCCTTTCACAACTAAATTCCTGGCTTGGAGCAGGCTGTTTTCAGCCCTTCCCTCAGCAAATTCCACACAGAAGCCGTGCTTTTTCAGCTCCTCTTGGGCCTCCGGATTATTTGTCACTACCAATACGTTCATATTACCTTTTCCTCTCAAAAGATGGTCTGTTCCGTAATTTCGGTTGCAAGCGCCTCCACGGCTGTATCAAGCATATGACGGCGGAATAGCTTTTCATCTTCCTTCGCCAGCTCAATATTCCCTGTCGGATACGGAATCGCCATGGCAGGCACAACCCTGTTGGCGCCTACATTTATGGAAATAGGAGTTACAGTACATACATGCACTGCCGGAATGCCCTGAGCTTCGGTTTCCCTGACAATCGTTGCGCCGCAACGAGTGCAGGTTCCTCAGGCAGATGTCAGAATAATCCCGTCCACCTTCATAGCCTTAAGCTCCATGGCAATCGCCTGGCCAAAGGCAACCGCATTGTTGGTTGAACAGCCATTTCCGGAGGTGACAAAAAGTGTATCACAAAGTTTACCGATTTTCCCTTCTGCCTCCATATCCTTCAATACATCCGCAGGAATCATTCTGTTTGGATTCTCCTGGACATATACAGGATCGCAGCCACCATGAATCATCAGATGCCTTGGCATATCGAAGCCGCCATAATCCCTGACAAATGAGTACTTACCAAACTTAGTGGCAATGCCTGTCTCAATATGGTCCGGATTTCCCTCCGGTACAACAGCACCGGTAGTCACCAGGGCGATAACAGCCTTGGACAAATCTTTAATGGCAGGTGCCGGCGATACCTTGTTGTATGCAGGCATTGGAAGTTCCGTTTCATAAGGTCTTCCGTTGACCTTATTAAGCATCATCTCCACACATCGTTCAGCGCCTGTCTTGGCAGAAAACCGGTTAATTCTCTGGCCTCTCCGGATATAGTTGTCGCCCTTTGGGTCTAAAGACCTTGGTTCTGTAAGGACTTTCTTAATTAGGGCAGCCATATCGGCGATTGCAGCTTTCATACCGGCAGCAGAATTCTTCGTTTTGGTAATATAACCGTAAGTACGGAACATTTCAGCGCCCGGATTCTCAGGATACATTCCGGAGAAAGCCGGTATGCCTTTTTTGCAGCAGATTCTGAGAACGTTCCCGCAGGCCATTCCATAACGTCCCGCATTAAAGGCCGGACCTGCTATTACAATATCCGGCTGATACTTCTCTATGGCCGCCTCTATGCCTGCCGCAGCCTCCTCCAGATTCTCGTTAAAATAATTGTCGCCGCACACAATGGTTGCAACGATTTCAGCCTCATCCCCCATTGCTGCCTGAAGAGCCAGTCCCGGACCAATAACAGCATTCTCTTTTACCGCAAGAGGCGTATCAGCCATCTCTTCCCCGCCAATCTGAGCGTAGAACTGATTTATATAATGAATAATCCTCATTCTCACCTATCCTCCTTACAGAACCACAGAATACATCCTGGTCATCCCCATCTGATTCATTGAACACATAATAGTAACCATGTTTACATCAACACTTCCATCCTCATTGTAGCCGTCAAGAGAACCGCCGGACAGTACCCTAATCTGCCTTGCATCTCCTATGACCTTATCCATCTTTTCCAAGTGGACAGGCATATAGTCAGCATCTGTCCCGGTGTTGATACAGGCATCTGCCTCCGGTGTACTGTCTGTGGTTCCCTCTTCCCCGCAGCATGCAGAAAGCATGCCCACGGTCCTGATTCCTGCATTTTCCAGACTGCGAATCATCATCATCAGGTCGGCATCCGGATTTCCTGCCCCCTCTTCAACGACCGCAACAACATCCCAGCCAAGGGATCTGGCCATTCTGACAGCGGCATGGCTGTTACGTTCCTTATCATGGAGGACCGTGTGTGTGGGAGTTACTATACAGCCTCCAAATTCCAGATCCACACCATGGTGTTTATACAGCTCCTTCAGCAGCGGATTATTCTGATGGTCCCATGTGGTATTCTTATCACTGGCTATTACACAGCATCCATTCACGATTGCACCGTCAAAGATTTCATTTGGATGCATGTAAACAGGGTTTGTTTTTCCTGCATTTACCCCGTATATGTAATTGTCGTGAATCAGGCCCTGGGCCATGGCCATATAGATGACACCGGCCTTTGGCAGTTTCCTGGCAGGGTCCACAGGATTAAGCTGGTAAGTCTCATACTCGTCGGCCGCAGCATCCTTTGCAGTCTCTGCAATATAATTGGCAGCATGGATCCCCAGAAGTCTGCAGGCGGTTTCGTGCGCATGGGGCTCTGTTCCATCCGGACAATTCCCTATGACTACAATATTGTTCAGCTTAGAATAATAACAATAGTCCGCACCGGCTCCGCTCATATCGATTATTCCCTCCTGCACACCGACTATGGTCCCGGTGGTAACAACGGCGCAGCCTTTAAATACCTTAAGCCGTCCCTCGCCGCAGCCTTCATAGGTCCCTGCAAAGCCCGGGAAGGATGAGCCTGCTCCCTTGCCGTCAAGCTTTACCCTTGGCTCAACCACATCCTTAACCGGTATGATTCTTACGGACTCACCTGGCCTTGCGAAATCAATGTCAATGGAACTGAAGAAGGGATCCGCGATTGCTTCAATCATTTCCTGTTTATTGATAAACAGGATGCCGTCCCTGACTTCTGTTTTTGCGCCGGAGCGGATGTCCTTTATGTGGACGATTTCCATATCCAGACGCAAGCCTTTCTCATTACCCATCTACTAGCCACCTCCTATAAAATATGAAATAAACGCATTGCTCCTAAATTTGATTATAGAGATTCAAGTGGATGTAAAGTCAAGGGATACCTGTGTAATTTCAAACAAAAAAGAGAGCAGAAACGCTCTCTTTTTATATGGTCCGTATACACAATCATTCATTTATTCCGGCAACTCAATGGGAAACATCACATTGGTGATATAATTCTCTGAACCGTATATGCTGGAGCAGCTTATCATGTATTCCTCTATGGGATTACCGGAAATTTTCAGGCCGTATTCCGCGCAATAACCTATGAGTTTTTCATACTGCTCTGAAATATTCCTGTAGGGACCCACATGAGATGTGCATACACACCACATTTCGGGAAACAAGGCAATACCTTTCATGTCCTCTTCCGGCTTTATCACTGGTAATATCCACTGGGATTTATAAAAAGCTTTTTTGAAATGTTCCATGCCGGGGTCCTCAAATCTGGACGTTGCAGGCCCGCAGATTCTCAGATGATGATGTTCACATATATCATAGAGACGCTTGTGGGTGGTTGAAAATTTCTCCTGCTCATAAAAGCACCTATACATCGGTATGGTTACAGCATAAGTTGCCGGGTAATACTTTATCTTTATAGGAATGTGGTTTTCATTACAAATTTTTGCACTCTCAAAGTACCCTAACCCCATATCCACATTTCTCATCAGTTCTTCCAAATACGCCTTTTTAAAAAGCAGATGGTCCATCTCATCCTTAAGCAGCACCATCCTATTAATCAAGGCTTTTCTCTGAACTGCCAGACTGCGCTTCTCACATAATTCTTTAATATCGGCAACCGTAAGGCCCAGGCGTCTCATCTCGGATATAAACATGGATTTCATGACCTGTTCTTCGGTATAATAGCGATATCCCGTCTCGTCATCCCTTATCTGAGGTTTCAAAACACCCTGGTCATCATAGAAACGAAGGGCTGTTGTGGGAATCCCTACGATATCGGCTACTTTACCAATTGAATAAAGATTATTTCCTTGCTCATCTTTCATAGTACCCCCCTGTTCTAAAACGTTCCACCTGGTGTAATGTTTTTAACACCCTTACCATCTCTGCCAATCTATCATTTTCAGTATACCATGAACCAGGAAATCTTCTACCTGCTTTTATGCAGTCTAAGAATACAAAAGGCTGCCACGAATCATAACTATCTCAGTCATTTCATGTGCAGCCTATGTCTACCATGCCACCATACATTATGATAAAAGTTTAATCCTATTAATAGAATTCTTTGCCAGCGTAATACTGCCTGACCCAGCTTCCGCAAATCGGGTAACCGGCACAATCGATTCATTCTCCAATGCGTTCATATCCGATGTTTTCTCCGAAGTAATGGTGGTGATCTCCATTTTTTCAGGCGTATTATTTAAAGTCCCCTCTTTTATCTGAAGAACAGCTTCCTGGTCACAGGAACGGTTTACCGCGAAAATAACAATATTCCCGTTTTCATCAAGGCAGGCCGCCGCATCCACGTACGGAACACCGGCAAGGGGTTCAATATTTCCAATCTGCTCCGACGTACTGTAGGAAGGCGAGAAAACATCTGTATCTAACACTTCTTTTAAACGGCTTCCGGAATACATGGACATAACATGGTACGTTGCAGTCCCAAATGCATGACCATCCTTGCTTACAATGCATCCCCCGGGCCATCCGTTCACCAAATCTGATAAATTACACATGGCAAGCTTATCTGTATTTCTTAAAAACATATTGAGCATGCCGGCGTTGAAAATAGCGGCCTCTAATGTCTGTTCCCGGTAAGAGTCAATGATGGTTCCCACATTATACTCCGTCACTGCCGCCATGGTGTCCGGGTTGCCGCTTTTTCGTATGGTTTCACAGGAATCCTTTAAAATCCCTTCGTACTTTTTCACGGAACCGGCTGTTGCGTAGTAGATATCCCTGCTGTCATGTTCGCCCTGTATCTCCTTCTGTGAATACATATGGAGACACACCACATCCATTCTGTCTCCGATGATCTCCGAAATCTTCCGGTTCCACTCCTGGGAAGTGCTGTCACCATCTCCTCCGCAGACCATAAAAGTAATGGACGGGTCTTTCTTCTTCATGGCTTCATAAAAGGATATATATTTGACCGCGTACCCTGAGGCGTCCAGATGGCCTATTTCCCAATCACCAAAGGTCTCATTTCCAATATCCCAGTATTTAATATTCCAGGGTTCGGGATGGCCGTGCGCAGCCCTTAACCGGCCGTAAGGTGTGTCGGCCAAGCCGTTGCAGTATTCCACCCAATTTGCGGCTTCCTCTGCTGTACCGCTTCCAAAGTTGACGCAAATCATGGGTTCACAGCCGATTTTGCGGCAGAACTCCATATATTCATCCATGCCAAAGCTGTTATCCTCATAACCGCCCCAGTGTTCATTTTTCCGGACCGGACGGGTATCCCGCTCACCGATGCCGTCCTCCCAGTGATAGCAGTCGGCAAAACAACCGCCGGGAAAACGGATGACAGAAGGGGAAATGTTTTTAATCCGTTCAAATACTTCTCTCCAGATTCCGTCTACCGTATCAGAAGGCATAAGGGAGCAGCCATCCACCCATAACGTACCCGCTGCTTTTAAGCGGATTTCCATTGTTCCCGTGTAAGTAACCGCAGCGGAGCGAAAATCAAAACAATATTTTTTCCAGTCCCCATTTACAGAAATGGTTTTACTTAAAAATGCCCGTCCTTCTTTATCGTAAATTTCAATGGAAACAGGAACCTCCTGCTCGGATCGCATCCACACATATCCTTCATACCTTCCGTTCTGGATGCATAAACCGGTCTGCGCGGTTCCGGCATATCCGTCATAGTGGTTTCTGTCCGTTATCTTAAGAGAACAGCCCTCCCTGGCAATGGTGTGGTCCCAGTCCTGTTCAAAGTGAAAGGCATCCTTTACACCTGTCCTGTACCAGAAATCAGGGACTCCGTCTTTTACGTGCTCCGATATCTCAAAGCTCCTGTTTTTTAACAGCTGCGCCCACATTCCCTCATCGATGCAGTCCCGCATATATTCTATGAAGTGTCTGAAAATCAGAGGGTTTACAGGCCGTTTATTTCCTTCTTTGATTGTAATTTCAGCTTTCATTGGATTTATCCTTTCATACCTGTCATTGCGATTCCCTGTACAAACTGTTTCTGCGCAAAAAAGTAAGCGATTAAGATTGGCAGAAGGGACAGGCAGGCGCCCGCCATAATGATACCGTATTCGACCACGTGGGTTCCCATAAAGGTTGCAAGACCGGAGGGAAGGGTCTTCATATTATCATCCGTTGTCAGGAGCAGCGGATACAATAAGTCATTCCACTGATACATGAAATGAAAGATAAACAGGGATACAATGGCCGGTTTGCACAGCGGCACCATGATTTTCCTGAAAATCCCAAATTCCGTGCAGCCGTCAATCCGCCCGGCTTCTTCCAGCCCCTTGGGAAGGGAGATAAAGAAGGAACGCATCATGAAAATACCAAAGGCATTGGTTGCGCGGGGAAGGACCAGTCCCGGATACGTGGTGATAAGGCCAAATTTAAAAATTTCAATGTAGAGCGGAACCATGATTACCTGGAATGGAATCATCATGGTTCCCATAACCAGAAGAAACATAATGTTTTTTCCGGGGAAATTCATTCTGGCAAAGGCATAACCTGCCATGGTGTCAAAAACCAGCGAGGTTACGGTCACTGCCGTGGAAAAAATAATGGTATTGCGGTAATATTTTAAAAATGGCACCCGCTTCCAGATATTGATATAGGAATCCAAACTGAACCTTCCCGAAAAAAGCTTTGGCGGATAGGATACAATCTCTGCTTCCGGTTTAAACGATGTCACCAGCATCCAGATAAACGGGTACAGAACGATGAAGGCCAGGGCTGCCAGCAGGATGGTTATGATGATCTTCCCGGCATTTATCCGGTAATTGTTATTTGTAAGCGTCATGTGTATTCCTCCCGTCAGCCCAGATCTTCTTCACCTTTTGTCATATGCTTAAAGGTGAATACCGAAATAATAAAGGTGATGATAAACAGCGCCACCGCAATGGTGGACGCGTAGCCCATATTGAACGAATCAAAGGCCATGCTGTATATAAGCTGTACCAGTGTCTGTGTCTTAAATAAAGGCCCGCCCTTTGTCATAATATAAACCTGATCGAATACCTGGAAGGATCCTATTATGCAGTTGACAACCGTAAAACTCAGTGTGGGCATCAGCATGGGAATGGTGATGCTCCGGAATTTCTGGAAGCCAGTGGCTCCGTCAATATTGGCGGCCTCATAGTAGGACTCATCAATCCCATTTAACCCAGCCAGTAGGATGACCATGTTGAAACCAAAATTTTTCCATACGCTCACCAGAATCACCGTGGGCATGGCCCATATGGGGCTGTTTAAAACATTGATGGGGTTGAAGCCAAGGAGTTTTGCCCAGTAGCAGAACATTCCTATATCAGGATTAACCAGAAAACTCCAAAGGATGGAAACAATGGTCATGGAACAGATGGCGGGGATAAAATAAACCGACTTGAAGAATCCGTTCAGCCAGCCCTTTCTTTTTACCGCGACCGCCGTCACAAGAGCCAGCCCAATCTGCACGGGAACCGTAAATGCAGTGTAATAAACCGTATTAAAAAGAGCATTCCAAAACTTTTTGTCACCCGCCAGCTTTGCATAATTATCCAGCTTCTGGAACTGGAAATTCTGGAACATCATATCAAACTTGAAGAAGCTGAATATAAAGGCGATAATCAGCGGAATAAATACAAATACGGTAAAAATGGTCATGGAGGGGAGAACGAAATAAAGGCCGGCTCTTTCCCTCTTTCTTTCCAGTGAAGTTTTCATCATTTACATTCTCCTCTACAGGGGCCTATTCCATCATGCTCTGAATGATGTCATTTGCTTCATCCAGGGATTCCTTCACATCTGCGTTCTGCAGAAGAATTTTTTCAAAGGCAGGAGTAATGGCCTGATTCTCAATATCCGCAAAGTTAGTAACTGCTGCAAATACATCTTGCTCTCATTTGCCGGTTTCGCAAATTCTTTGATATATGGATTTTCATTTAAACGCGCATCGTCCGCAATATCTGTTCTTGCAGGCGGAAATCCTGTCCCCAGGCACCATTCAACCTGTGTGTCAACCGAATTCCAGTATTTGAAGAAGTCGTAAACAGCCTCTTTATTCTTGCTGGATGCAGTCAAATACATTCCCACGCCGTTTGCCTGTGTCACCTGCTGCTTTGGTCCCTTTGGAGCCTGCGCAACGCCAAAATCAATGCCTGCGTTCTTAAATCCGGTGGTTGCCCATGGTCCGCAGAAATACATGGCCAGCTTCTGGCTTTCAAACAGCTTGTCAATTTCACCTCCGGTTAAAACCTCCGGACCAAATTTCTTATCACGGATATTTTCGGCCCACCTGGTGATGGTTTCCACATTTTCAGGGCTGTTGAAAACAGCTTTTCCATCCTGTATGAAATCTCCGCCATTTCCCCACAGCATGATACACCACATGGGGGTTGTCTCCTTAACCGCCATATCAAAACCGTATTTTCCCGTTTTCTCCACAATCTGCTCCGCATACTGTTCCAGCTCATCCCAGGTTGCAGGAGGTGTTTCAGGGTCTAATCCGGCTTCTGTAAAGATTGTTTTGTTGTAGTATAAAAGCAGGGTCGCAAAGTTCATGGGTACGCCGTAATAGGCGCCCTTCCACTTTAAATTGTCCTTCAGCGCGTCAGGCACCACTGATTCATCAATGATACCTTCTGAATAGGCATCGTCAACAGGCGCCAGCGCCCCCGGTTCAGCATACGTTCCAAGACGCTCCGGAGCAAATGCCAGGATGTCGGGCCCTTCGCCCACCGGAAGCACCGTGGCAAGCTTCTGGTAAAGGCTGTCCCATGGCATTATATTTATCTCTACTTCAATATTCTTGTCATTGGTATCATTGTACTTTTGAACAAGCGCTTCCAGGGTATCCTTATCCGAACCAGTAAAACCGTTCCAAAAGGTAATGACTGTTTTACCGCCGTCAGATTCCTTTGCCTGGGTTGTCTCATTTTTTGTTTCTGCTGTTCCATTGGAACCGGAGCATCCGGTTAAGGCAGCTGATGCCGTCATGATTCCTGCCAGTCCAAGTGCTAATAATCTCTTTCTCATTTTCTTCCTCCTTGTATGATGGTTCTTATTTTTTCAGCATCCATTTTATCCCGTCTGTTCATATCCATGTGTCCGTTTTGCTCCTGCTCCACGTCGGTCAGCTGTGTATAACAGTATCCGCTGATAAAATCCATACTGTAAATTGCGTCTGTCAGGCTCTTCAGCCGTTCCAGATAACTGTCTTCTAATGTTTCCGCGTTCCCGTATCCCCACGCCTTTTCATCCTTACAGAAAGCGATTCCGCCAAATTCACTTAAAATAATAGGCTGCCCCTCATAATGGAAGCCGCCGGCAAAGGCATAACGCTCCCCGTTAAAGGACTGGGTATTCGCCAGGTTTTGTTCCCAATCCGTCCAGTGATTCAGAAGGTCCTCCCCATATTCCGCATAATCATGAAGTGTTATGATATCGGATTTCGTATGCTCCCACCCGTCGTTGCTGATGACAGGCCGGGTGGCGTCCAGGGATTTCGTCAGATAGTAAATGGATTCCGTGAAAACCTGTTGTTTTTTATCACATAGGATTCTTGGAATCCCCCAGGATTCATTAAACGGGACCCAGGTAATGATGGACGGATGATTATAATGCTGTTTTACAATGTCAATCCACTCTTTTGTCACACATTCAATGGCCCTGCGGTCAAATTCATAGAAAGAAGGCGCCTCGCACCAGACGGTAAGTCCATAGACATCCGCCCAGTAGTAGAAGCGTTCGTCTTCAATCTTTTGGTGTTTCCTGACCCCGTTATAACCATATTCCAGAATTTTTTTAATGTCCAGAATCAGCGCATCTTCATCCGGCGGGGTCAGCAGCGATGATTCCCAGTAGCCCTGGTCCAAAACCATCTTTAAATAGAAGTCCATATTATTAAGCTTTACCCTGCCGGAGTCAGTAGAAATTTTTCTCAAACCGAAATAGGAGCCAACCTCATCAATTACCAGGCCATTCCTATAAATCCTGATGCACACATCATAGAGGTTAGGCGATTTGGGACACCAGTAGCGTACCTTCCATTTGATTTCATCGTTAACAAGCGATATCTTTTTGGAAAACGCGTTTTTTATGACTTTATCTTTTCCGGAATAAATGGTAAAATTCCCGAATGTGACAATGGTTTCAATCTCAAACAAATCAGAACTATCCTTCCGCAAATTCAGTTCATAATCAACTTCCAGGGAATTTTCATCATAGAGCGGCGTTAAATAAAGGGCTGTTAAATGGCAGCTGTCTGTTTCCTCAGCCCATACATCCTTCCAGATTCCCGTTGTCTGGGTGTACCAGCAGTCATAACTTTGTTTGAGCCACCGCTGCTTTCCCCTGGGCTGTACGGTTGAATACGTATCTTCAATGCGGCAGACCAGCTGATTTCCTGTTTCTTTCAGGGCATCGGTTATGTCAAAGGTAAATCTGGTATATCCTCCTTCGTGAAATCCCATATAAATTCCATTGACCCAGAGTTCTGTCCGGTAATCCGATCCTTCAAAATTTAAAAGGATTCTTTTTCCTTCATGAAGTTCAAATGACTGGCTTCTGGAATACCAGACAACATTGCATTCCTCCTGTACCCCAATTCCTCCCGCCGCACTTTCATATGAAAACGGGACAATAATTTTACGGTCTTCAAATCCGTTCTGCCATCCCCGTTTCATTCCCTCCTTTTTGGAATCGAATCTGAAGTTCCATTCTCCATTCAGGGAGATAAATGAATCCCTCACAAACTGTGGCCTGGGATATCCTTTTTTATAAAATTTTGTCATGGCACCCTCACATCTTTATTTGCAGTTTTAATGTATCTTTAAAATAGCACTTATTGTACAAAATGTCAATATATTATGGGTATAATAATAAAATATTTGTGCACATTTCCATAAATAATGTTTTGACGCATCTGTATTAATACAGTATTGCTGTAATAAATATCAGATTTGACACGCTATCTCCTTGTTTTTTACTTTTATACCCGATATAATAATACAATGAAGCATACTGAATGGGTGGGGGTGGGTATCTATGAACCGGCAATCAGCAAATGAAAAAGAAAAAATAGACCGTCATATTGTACTTGACATTGATTCGGAAGAAAATTATGAATTATTTGAGCGGCTAGGGAAGGCACTATCATCCAGAGTCAGAATCCGGATGCTGGCGCTGTTAAAACATAAGTCCATGAATATCGTGGAACTGGCGCAGGAGCTTGCGATTCCTGTTTCATCGGCTGCATTTCATGTGAATATGCTGGAGGAAGCCAATCTGATTAATACAGAAATGCTTCCCGGCGTCCGGGGCTCCCAAAAGGTATGCAGCTCCAGGGCGGAGGATGTATTTTTGTCAATCAACACTTCTCCCCAGGAGAAAGAACGCCGGTCATTCAGCGTGGATATGCCCATCGGGAATTATTATGATTTCAGGATTCATCCGACCTGCGGAATGGTAAACGAGGAAACCTACATTGATTCCTGTGACGATATAAAGTCCTTTTACTCACCCGGCAGAAGCGCGGCACAATTGATCTGGTTCCAGAGAGGTTTTGTGGAATACCGCTTCCCCAATCATTTTATCAGCGGCAAGAATCCGAATTATGTGTCATTCAGCCTGGAAATCTGCTCCGAGGCGCCTGGCTACAGGAATGTGTGGCCCTCCGACATTACATTTTCCATCAATGACAGGGAGCTTCTCACCTATACCTCTCCCGGCGATTTTGGAGGAAGGCACGGAAAACTGACCCCCATCTGGTGGACAGACGGAAACACGCAATTCGGGCTTTTAAAAACAATCAGTGTGGATGGGAGCGGAACTTATTTAGACGGGGTGATGAAATCAGAGGAAATCACCATTGATACCCTTGCGCTTTCAGCCCAGCCCTATATATCTTTCAAGATTGAAATTAAAAAGGACGCAAAACATGTGGGCGGAATTAACATTTTTGGAAAATCATATGGGGATTATCCACAGAATATTGTGATGCATGTGGAGTATTGATGGGCGGGGCCGGTGCCGGAAGGCCGGATTCGGCCTTCCCGACAAACGTTCCAATACCTTTACCTATCTGCTCATACTGCGGATATCATAGACAAACTCTTTACGGAAATAGAACGCATGGTTCTTATTTGAAACATAACGGCCGTACACTTGAGAATAAATAGGATGATACGGCTTTGAATCCTTGCTCCTCACCTGTATATGCTGTCCGTTGGATGTATGTATGTAACCATCCGGGCTTGTCTCTATGTGCCCTCTAAGCTGTCTGCAAATGGAGTAGTAATCGGAACGCCACATATCCCGAAGCTGCGCATACCGGGGTGAACTGAGATCGATATGGATGCTGGGCAAAAACATCCAGTTTCCGGGATTGCCGTCTTTGCAGACCGGCACATAAAGAATATTGCTGATTTTTTCGTACAAATGCGTTTCCTCAAAGGGGCGCTCCTGAATAAGTTCATCCATCACACTGCTAATCTGTGAAATAAAAACTGTCTCTCTGGGATTTCCCGCAGAATCGCACTTGTTTGTTTTTAATTCTCCATCATCAAAATCCAGATTTGTGCTGGACAAATGCATTCCCAGGGCCAGCTCCAAAAGCTGGCCTGTTTTCCCCTTATTG
>JAJQEA010000364.1:0-24036 GCA_021201905.1 Clostridia bacterium | reverse complement strand
CATATCGTCCTGGCTGAACAATTCCCTAAATCTGATGCCCGCTAATTTATTAAACCGGGCACATGCTTCTTCAAGTCTCATTTTTTCTCCTTATGGCTGGTATACCGCTTCCCAATCTGCCTCTCCCGTGAACGCTGCCCCTGAGAACACCTTCATAGCCTCCTCTTCCTCAAACTGCCTGAAATACAGTTCATAATAATATCCCTTTTGCTCCAGCAGTTCCAGGTGGCTGCCCCGTTCTATGATTTTGCCGTCCTTTACAACCAATATCAAATCAGCCTGACGGATTGTGGATAAACGGTGTGCAATCACAAAAGAGGTATGTCCCTTCAGCAGATGGTTGGTGGCATCCTGAATCAGTTTTTCCGTCTGGGTATCAATGGAGGAGGTGGCCTCGTCCAGAACGAAAATGGCAGGATTGGCCAGAACCGCCCGCGCAAATGAAATCAGCTGCTTCTCGCCCGTGGACAACAGACCTCCGCTTTCACCCACATCGCTGTCATACCCCTTTTCCATTTTCGCCACAACCATGTCCGCAGATACGTTCCAGGCCGCCTCTTCAATCTCCTCATCCGACGCGTCCAGACGGCCATATCTTATATTCTCCCGCACGGTTCCCGAAAACAGGTGAGGATTTTGCAGAACATAACCAATCTGGCTGTGAAGCCACAGCTGCGACCGCTCCCGGTAATCCACGCCGTCAATCAGAATTCTTCCCTTTGTGGGTTCAAAGAACCGGCCCACCAGGTTCACAAGAGTAGACTTTCCCGCCCCGGTCTCGCCCACAATGGCAACATTCATACCGGCCGGCACATGAAGGTTAAAATGTTCCAGCACATATTCCTTCCCGTCCGGATACATAAAGGAAACATCATCAAACACAATGTCTCCCTGGATTTTTTCCCAATTCCCCCTATTGGGCGAAAATGCGTCTCCGTACTTACTGAGCACATCGGCCCTGTCCACCACATTGGGCTTTTGCTCCAGCAAATCCATCACACGCTCAATATTTGCCTGACAGGAAATCAAATCCGCCAGCAGCCTGGCAAGCTGCTGTATGGGTTCAAAAATAACGACCGCGTACGAGATAAATACAGACAGCGTCCCCAGCTTAATGATGTTTTCCTGGACCATATAGCCGCCCTTTGCCAATACAACCGCCGAGGCCACAGAACTGAAAAACAAAATAGCCGGAATATAGACTGCATTCAGCTTTGCCGAATGAATCGCCGCCTGATGCATATCCGATGTCTTTTCAAAGAAGCGTTTTTCATTGTCCAATTCAATGACCATACTCTTGGACGTCTTAACCCCGGTAATGCCCTCATTGTACGCGCTGGTAATTTGGGAATTGATCCGTCTCACCTTCTGGTTCCATTTCAGAATCCGATTCTGGAAATACACCGTCAAAAGGGCAATACACGGAACAATCATGATGATGATAAAAGCCAGCCGCGCATTCAGTATGAACATAATCACAAACACACTGACCACATAAATCAGGGCCCAGAACATATCCACCAGGCCCCAGGCTATCATCCCCGCAATCCTCAGGGTATCACTCATCACCCGGGCATGGATATATCCCACCGGAGTCGTATTATAGTAGGAAAATGACAAGGTCTGCAAATGTTTAAACTGCGCTCTCTTTAAATCCTTTCCCACATTCATCTCTATGGATGTAGCCGCGTGAACCGACACATACACACAGACCGTCTGGGCCACAATAACAGCAATATAAACCAGCGTAAACACTCCAAGCCCATTCAAACGGTCCGGTATAATGAATGTGTCAATGGCATAGCTCTGGAACAGAGGCACAAGGATATCCACCCCCCGCCAGCAGAATATTAAGTCCCAGCGTAATTGCGAAAAACTTCTTATACGGCTTGAAAAATGGAAACAGCTTCATCCATATGCGGAAGCTGAAGGGATTGTTATATTCCTGTTCTTCATATGCTGCCATTGATTATCCCCCCATCCCTCATATCCCTTTGATTCTTCTTATCCTTTTGATTCTTTTTATCCTTTTGAACCTTTTTATCCTTTTCATCCTGTCCCATCATCACTCTGTCATCACGGCTCATCTGTATTTCATAAATCCTGCGGTAGATTCCATTTCTCTGTATCAGTTCCCCATGGGTTCCGCGTTCTTCTATTTTCCCCTGATTCAGCACCAGGATCTCATCCGCGCCCATGAGAGACGTCACCCTGTGGGATATCAGGATAACCGTGGCCTCCCTCATATGTTCCTTCAGCGCGCAGCGGATGCGGTAATCTGTCTGGGAATCCACTGCTGACAAAGAATCGTCAAAGACCATAATGGGTGCTTTCTGCAGCAGCATTCTTGCAATAGCAATCCGCTGCTTCTGTCCTCCCGACAAAGTGACTCCCCGTTCCCCCACAAGAGTGTCATAACCGTCTGGAAAACTCATAATGGCATCGTCAATACACGCAATTTGCGCCGCGTACCGAATCTCCTCCAGAGACGCGTCCGGTACGGAGGCAGCTATATTTTCCCGGATTGTCCTGGAATATAAAAACGGTTCCTGCAATACCATTCCGATATTTCTCCTGAGCTCCTCAATGGGGATATCCTTAATGTCCCTGCCGCCGATACAAATATTCCCCCTGTTTTCCTCCAGCTCATAGAGCCGCGAAAGGAGCTGGATTACCGTAGACTTCCCGCTGCCCGTTCCCCCCAGAATCCCAAAGGTACTGCCTTCCGGGACTGTAAACGAAATATCCCGGAGTACATCCTTGTCCTCCTCATATCCAAAGGATACATGCTGAAAGGAAATATCATACTGCCCACCGTAATCTTTGCTTTCGGTCCCGGTTTTTGATTGTTCGGCTTCCTTCCCGTTATTTTCATCTGCCTTTCCATAGGCCTCTTCCTGGGAGCGAATGATATAATCCACACGTTCAAACGAAACACCGGCCTTGCTCATATCAGAAAGAATACGCCCAAGGCCGCGGATTGGCCACACCAGCGTTGAATTGTAAGCCGCAAACGCCACAAATTCACCGACTGATATGAAACCATTCACAGCTTCCACCACTCCGAAAATAATAACCGCAATCACCTGCAGCCCCGTTATCAGATCCCCAATCCCCCAATACAGTCCCGATAACGTCCCCAGACGAATCCACAGCCTGGCAAAGGCATTATTCTTATTGTCAAACCGTTCCATTTCAAATTGTTCCCGTCCGAACGCCCTCACCACGCGCACTCCGGTGGCATTTTCCTGCACGACCGTGGAAAGCTCTCCCTCCGCTTCGTCCGCAGTGGTAAACCGCTTGGCTATCAGCCGGTAAAATACCGTGGAGTACACCACCACAACCGGCACAAACAGGAGGACGATGCAGGAAAGCTTCACATTCATGGAAAACATCATGACAAAAGACGTAAGCACAAGAAACGCCGTGCGGAACACCTCCAAAAGCTGGGTAACCACAAATCCACGTATCACCTCCACATCAGAAGTACACCGCTGAATAATATCCCCTGTCTGGTTCCTGTCATGCCATTTCATGGGAAGCTTCTGCACATGAATAAATAACGTATCCCTCAAATTTTTAGCAAAATTCTCCCCTGCCCTGGCCGTATTGGTACGGCTGATATAGGTGAAAAGACCGGAAGCGATTGCCACCGCCACAATCATCAGCGCCAGAATCCAGAGACGGCCGGACAGATAACTTCCGCTGGTTCCGTTGCCACCGATGGTTCCACTGTTTCCACTGAGCACCTCATCAATGCTGAACCGGAAAATCTGCGGTGTCAGGGCATTTAATATGGTTGATATCAGGGATGCAGCTACGGCGGCTGCAAAATAGAGTTTGGAGCCTTGGAGGAACCTGAATATCAGATGGAGTTTTCTGTGTTTGGGAATGGTGTTTTTTTGTATGTTTTTCATTTTTTTACATTTTTATATTGCTTAGGATGAATTGGTTGATGCTGTCCGGTTGATAAATACTGTCTATGTAAATGATGCGCCAGTAAATCCGGGGCCTAAATTGATAAAAACCAAGCGTCATCAATTACATAGTCATTGACCGGGGCAACTCCTAACTGTAATTCTCTCAACTTTTCTACCAATTCATCCCCATCAACCAATCAATTGGAGTGGCTCCAGGTCTATTGGCCTCTTCCATTGCAGGCGCAGAAAACTTACCGGTTGTAATAAACAGGCCTTTATCAGCCCTTCCCTGCATAGCTCCTCTAAAATCCCGGATTTCACCAGCAGACACACTTCCTGTATATCTTTTACACTGAAAAAGCATATGAAAGCTAATTATTCCATTCAATTTTATTATTCCCATCCCATCAATTCCGCCATCCCCAGTCTTTCCCGTAACTTTTACTTGTGTAAATCCAGACTCTCTTAATAATCGTTGTGTTAAACGTTCAAATGCATCCGGTTTTAAATTTATTAATACATTTTTGAGTTTTTCGCGCCATGTCTGGATTTCATCTGGTGTATCAACGCCGTCATTTTCTAAATTATGATCCTCAAGACTTATCTCTTTTGTATCTTTCATCTTTAATAAGGTCATTTCACGAACCTTTTTAACAATTTCATCCGAATTTATTTCCTGTAATTCACGGCCTACCGTAGTTAGCGCCCATACTCCACGCACAGAATTCTCTAAAATTCCAACCTTCTTCATGTAGGTTCTTGTCCACGCCAGCCTATATTCAACTTCTGATTTACTGGTATCACCATGCATAATTGATAATACTTCCGGAGATAAACCTAATATTTCAATCGTTTTATCGTCAACCTCTTGTATTGTTCCCGAACCGCCCAATTCTTTTATAGCCTGAAACAATTCCTGTATCATTTCATTATATGCCGGTACTTCTACTGTTTTTCTCATAAAACTCATCCCCTCTTTCTTACGTGATATCGCAAGACTCTTCTTACATAATTTTCCAACTTTTTTCTACCAGGTAGATATAATCCATGTTTAGATACAAATAATTCCTTTTTATGAGTCATCCGAAATGACTGTTTTCCTAAAAATTATAACATGATTTTTCAGAACTGGCGACTATCGTTTTATTCAGGAATTAATTTCCTGAATTAATTTTGAGACGTGCCCTTTGTTGGTTTTCTACTTCTGACAATAAAATTCTCGAAGTCATCTCATTATAACACTGTTGATTGGGTTGTAATCCCTGCCGTACCGTCTGCCCATTACATATCATTTCTTTTGCATAAAAATATAAATAAAAATGTACTTCTTTGTCCTTGACCGCCGCCAGTCCAAAACATCTGCCAACAGGGGCATCGAAACGGAAGCGGCACCAAATAGTATTGATTTGGTAATGAACGGTCCACAAGTCTTTTATATATCATGATATACTAAGGATATTTGAAAATACACCGGCGGCAAACAATAAACTGTTTCCGCCAACAGGAGGAACTGAAATGAAACACAATGCAATTAAGAAAACAATGGTCTTTGTATCTGCTTTAACACTGTGTGCAGGTCTGACTGCCTGTAGCGGAAATCAGGAAAAAACTGCGGAAAAATTCCTGACTTCTGTACAGAGCCAGGATTTTACAGCAGCGATGAGCTGTATGGATGAAGAAAACCGTTTAAACCGTGTATTCAGTGCTGTGGATGGAGTGAGTGTACCGGAGCTTGATGAGGTTTACCGCACCTTCTCCCAGCAGATGAATGAGATGACATTTGAAATCTTAGGCAAGGGGGAAAATCCAGGTGAATTTAATGTGCGTATAAAAAACAGGGATTATGACACCGCGATCAAAGAGGCTATGAACGCAGCAATACAGCCCCAAACAGAGACAGGAAACAACGAATTCTCCAACTATGCCGGGTGGCTGGGACAAGGGGTATCCCAGGCTGTTTTAGGCCAGGAGACAGAGGAAACAATGACCATTTCCAAGGATAACGGCGGCGTAATCAAAACAGTTGATAACCTCGACTTCTTCGGTTTATTGACTGGTGATTTCTATAGCTACACCAACCTGACCATGACTACCTGTACCCTTACGAATGAGGAGCAGGTAAGCACATATCATATTGCAGCCAGAGGCGACAGGGTTATGGGCTGCATTATGGTTGATACGATCATGCTCGATTTCTCCAAAGCAACCGAGGAAGAAGTAGACCTGTTGGTTGAGGAAACAGAGAAACAGATGCGCGGCAAGAAAGGAATTTATGGAAATGCTACAGCTGGAGAGGGCAGTATCACCACCACTGTGGGTATCGACTTTAACCAGACCGAACAGGCGGACTTGATTACAATGGGGCTTATTGACAGCAGCCGTGGATATAAGGAGTACCTCAGCCTGAAAACCACCATTGAAGGCTTTGAAAGCCAGGGAATGACCTGTGTAACTTCTCCACAGTACAAATAAGCGTTTATACGCTTAATTTTAAATGAGCAACAAGGGGTTTGCTTTTCTGCAGCATAACAATCAGTGTAAACGTCCTGTCACAGCAGGTGTAATCGGCCCTGCCCAGATATTTATCCGCGCACCGCACGATATTTTGAAATCCCAGCCCATGTCGGTGAGTGTCCTGTTTTCTGCTCTTAAGCGCCCCAGCCCCCGCGCTGTACAACACTCCGTCAAAGCTGTTTTTAACTTCAATCAGGAACATGTTATTTTTGCAATAGGAAGTGACACTGATAAACCGCTCGGCCTCCGGGTCCTGCCTGCTCAGTACTTCGCAGGCTTCCAGTGCGTTATTCAGAGCATTGTTCAGGATGATGCTTAAGTCGAATACATCAATCCCATAGTCAGAAGGGAACAGAAATTCGCTGTCAAACCGGATTCCCAGGCTCTTTGCCTGCTGATATTTCCCATTCAGCACAACATCAGTCACCGGGTTACCCGTATGGATGGAAAATTGCAGCGCGTCCAGCGCCCTCCCAATTCCGGAAAAATACCCGGCCAGCTCGCCTTCCTCCTCCACATGAACGCCCTGCGCGGCCAGCAGGTTCTTGATGTCGAACAGGTAATTCTGCATATCATGCCGCATGGAGCGCACACCGGTGTAAAGTTGTTCAATCTCCCGAATGTGAGTCTGCATCTGATCAACCTGACTTGCCAAAAGTGCCGCCCGCTGCTTTTCCTGCATATAAGCAATGAGCTTTTGATAGATATTATGAGCATACAAAATACAAAGGATGGTGGCCGCGGCCACAAAAAAAATCAAAAAATACAGTAGCAGGTCAAAAAAAGGATTGACGCGCGCCGTCCATTTCAAAAAAGCAGGGTTGACAAGAAGCGATCTTGCCACATTGGTAAAGGTAAAAAATACAATTCCTGTGAATGCAGGCGACAACAGGAAAAACAGTTCATTCCGCGGAATTCCATCTTCCTCTCCTGGCGCGCAGCGTGTCAGCTTTCTAACTGACAGAATCAGTATGATGCATGAGAACAGCAGCATCAGGCATCCGGCCCAGTCAATCCCAACTGTTATAGTCGTCCTCCAAGATGTTTTCCCGGGATTCTCCACCCAGGAATAAACCGGAAAAAGCGAGGGCGACGTCGATACGTGAAAATATCCGCATAATCTCACAAGAAACTGTTCCCCATACAGGTGCAGAACAGAGCATAGCTCATACAGTGCCAAAAAAGTAATCGACAGATAAATCCGCTTGCTGGCCCTTCCCCGGTAAAAAAGGGTCAGCAGCCCAAACAGGAAGACCATGTCCAGCACCGGAATCAATGGGGAGAGGGAGTCCGGTAAAAAGTTCTGCCAGCTGCGGTAAAAAACGAAATAGGAGAGTCCTGCCAAAAGACTATTGCTAATCCACTGGGAGATACACAGCCGCGGCTTTAAATAGCGGGCCAGTATGCATACCAGGCAAATGCTTGCTACTGCCGCAGACAAGAATGAGAGCTGTTCAGAGAGAGAAGCATACTCAACGCCGTTCATGGCTTAAAGCTGCTCCTCTGTATAGACTTCTTCCACCGGTACCAGTGAAATGGAAGGATTCTTTTCCACTCTCCAGCCATTCTCTGATTCCGGGTCCGGAACCAACTGGAGGCTATTCAACTCTGAGCCGTCTGACGTACCGGGATTTTCTGAAGCAGATACCGTTTGAATGAAAAATTCTTCCATTTTACATTTCCTTTCCACCGTGTACCCTTGCCCCCAAAACTTTGGGGCAAACGGAAACCTATTCCATATTTACAATTGTCTTTATGTTTCCACTATTCCCTGCTGTACCTTCTTGCTTAACGATGAACGTACTAATTTATAAGAAGCATATACAATATCTGCAAGTACAGCCTGCGGCACATTACCATCCAGATACACAGTGCTCCAATGCAGCTTGTTCATGTAGTAACCTGGCACGATATCCGCATACTTGCTGCGCAGCATATCACTGAAAGCGGGCTCCAGTTTCAAAGTAATAATAGGACGCCCGTTTCTGTCATCAATGCCGATATAGGCATACATCTTACCACATATGAGATACTTATATGCCTGCCATGCAGGTTGAAATTCCTTTTCCGTTGATGGCTGCTTTTGTAAACATTCATCCAACCATTGGTAACTTTTCATACTGATATCAGACCACGGTGTTACATTGTTTATTATCTCCGCCATAATATATCCCCTTCCCAGGCTCAGCCTGACGATTCCGCTTACCGATTCCACTTACCGCCTAAGCCTTATCTCCAATTCCAATTTTGGCTACAATGCAGTTTAGTTTCTCAACAATACACCCATTGCTCTCATAGTACTGAAGCATCTCGTTGATTTTTCTTTTATCGTAACTGGTGATACAGTCAGACAGGACATGAACGATATAGCCTCCTTTCGCCATATTGTAGCAGGTGGATTTCACACAGGCAACTGCATCCGCACCAGCAATATAAAACTCACCAATTTCATTTTTACTTACAAAAGCGGCAAAATCTTCGCTTGTCAACGCATTTCCCTTGGTTTTCAGAAAAATATTTTCTGATACAATATTCAGTTCAGGAACCAATTCAGCTCCATGTGTGCCGGGCTTAAAGGTTCTTGTACCTGCAGATAAGTTGTTATGCTTAATGTAAACGACGGGAATATCACTGGCGACTGCCCAATCAATGGCTTGATTGATATTTTCGATAATTTCCCTGTAATTCTTTGTAATGTCATTTTGAATGTCAATAATAACGAGTGCTTTGTTTTTCATAATTCATACTCCCTCCATCTTCTCTTTCCGTTATATGAAACGGCACATCTTCTGTCAATGTCTCCTTCCTGCAATTTTTAACAGCTTGTTACACAACATAACTATAATTTGCGGATTTCCTTATTCTGATATGAGAGCAGGCTAAATAATGCCCCTGTCACTCCCGTACATAAAAACATGACTGCCATGCCGCTGCCTGCTCCTGTTCCCGCTAATTGCCGCAAAACTTTTACCAACACCAAATCCGTCCTCATCAATGGTTCCAGCACATAATCGGCCAGAAAACCTCCCATCAGAATCCCCACCGGAATGGTGCCAAACTGAAGTGCATTTCTCACCGCAAAAATCCTTCCCTGAATCTCACCCGGTACATAACAATACAGCAGCTCCAACTGCCCCGCATTGATAAATGCAATCGGCAGGCTTGCCGCTGCCGCCGCCAGAGACAAGACCATTGCATTCCTGCCTACCCCCATCATAACATCACCCAGCAAAAATGAAAACATGGCGGAAACATAAATCATTTTAACGCTGTTTCCTTTTACTTTGCCCGATGAAACAACAAGACCTCCCGCAATGCCCCCCGCACCCATTGCGGCATTGACAACACCAAGTATCTCATGATTGTTTCCGCTTCTGGCTAATATCATAGGAGACAAGATGTTTTCATAAGTCAATCTGGAAAAAAAGTTCAAAAGCGCCATGGTAAGAATTATCATTAAAATCCCCTGATTGCTCTGCAAATAGACAAGTCCTTCCCTGGTTCCTGAAAGCATAGAAGTTCTTTCCTGGTTGATCTTTATTTCTTCTGGTATTTTTATTACAAATGCCAGCACTGCAAAAGCTAAAACAAAGCTGGCTAAATCAATAATAATCACAATCGGCAGTCCTCCAAATGCATACAGTGAAGCAGCCAGCACAGGGGCTAGAACTGTCACCAGACTACCGGAAAATGCATTCATCCCACTTACCTGCTTAATCCTGTCCTTTGGCACAATTCTGCCGATTGCAACAGCTGATGCCGGACCCTGAAAAGCATTCATAAAGCCGGTAATCAAATTCACCAGGTAAATATTCCATATCTGAAGACCACCACCCATACTAAGTGAAAAGACAGCAGCCGAGCAAAGTGCCGCAATACAGTCCGATACCAGCATAATTTTCTTCTTGCTATGGCTGTCTGCAAAAGTGCCGGCGAATATACTGGCAATAATAAATGGAACATAGTTAAAGAATGACATCAGCGAAACCGTCATTGCCGCTCCATCTTGCTCATATGCCCACAAAATCAACGTAAAACCTGTCATAGCGCTGCCAAGCTGGGACAATGCCTGACTGAACCAAAATACAATATATGCTTTTAAGCCGTGATTCATTGGATCATTCCTTTACTATCCGGTTTCCAAACCGCTCCGGTAAAGCCTGCCAATTGGATGATACCCGGTAATCTTTTCCATCGCCATCAACTATAACTGCTGATAAAGAATATCTGGTTCCTGATGGGTATTATAGACACAGACATCCGGATAACCTTGTATGGAACCTAACTCTCCACCTCCTGATCCGGTACTGCAAACGGCATCAGTGTACAGATAAAAGAGAGAGCCTCTCTATGTACAATCACAGAAAACAGTTTTTACCGTGAGACCTCCAGGCTTATCAAATCTCCGGCTGTGCCCTTAATTGCTTCCCTTAATTTACCTCCATATAGCGAATCCATTTACAATAAAACCCTTCTTTTGTAATCTGAAATATTTCTACCAGACCTAAAATCACCCTTTTTTAATTTTCTGTGTCCCTTTATTGTTTCGTTTCTTCAATCGGTCAATTTTAATTTTTTTGTTCTTTGTTTTTAAAAATGCGGTCAGCCCATCAATTTCTTCCGGTCCCAGCCCGCTTTTAAAGATTGGGACAAACTGCCTGCTTTTTACCTGTACGGCCAGGATATGTTCTGTTTCAAAAATCCGGCTTATGAAAGCATACCGGAACTTCCCTTCCCAATGGTTGGTGAGATTCCATACTACAATCCCCTCTTCATCAAACCAGGTGGTGTACTGATATCCCGTAACCCCGTTAAATTCCCGCATATTACGCAGATTTTTTTTACGGTTATTCTTTTATATAGGATGATCTGCCATATAACAAGAAACAAACCGGTGGAAAAGAAAACAGCCGCAAGTGCTGGATATCCTGCAGCACTGAATACGAGGCATAACACAAAATAGAGGATAGCTGCCCTTTTTTCCGGTTTGGGAATTCCCTTTTTCGCTGCCTCTTTTAATACCGTTTCATCAAGAATACCTGTTGTTTTAAATAATTCCATCACAGCCCCCCTTCTGTTTCATTTGCATCTCTGTATTATACCATATCCATATAGTCCCGAATCATGGCAATATATTGATCTCTCTTTCTCAGCGAGAGGCGGTAACTATCCCCATTTTTCATCTGTATGAGGATACCTGTGCTGAAAAACACAACCCGGTAGGGAGTCACCGATTGAATTTCTGAATACGGGATTTCAAACCGGACACGCAATTTTTCAATCACACCATTCCCAACAAAAATAATGCGCCGGTTGGTAAATATATACTTTCCCGGAACCTGATTTCTCAACGAGCCGGGAGTCTCCCAGCAATCTCCTCCTGCTTCCTTTACGAGCTCCTCACCAGGGAGTAATTCATAATTCTTCATGGATGATCCTCCTCACTAACCATTTATTCTTTCCGCAAAATCTTTTATATAAGCCTTAAATTTTTTGTTGTCCTCCGGCTGCATCATGAGTGGAATTGCATACTCTGTCACCGTCATTGTAAAAAAACGGTTGCTGTCTTTAAAATAGAAAGAGACTTTCCCCATGACTCCGAGCTTCACTTCCTTTAAGATATCCGTTGTAATATGTAAAATAAATTCACGGTCCACCTCCATCTCTGTCTTAGAGGGACAAGGCACAGCCATGATATACATCTCATCTTCCCTGTAACGGACGATAAAACTGGGCAAAGAGGCGTAACCAGTCTGGATCCGGTCATACCCCTTCACCGTGGAAATCGCATCTTTCGCCCCCTGGGCCATCACGATTTCAAATCCAGCGATTTCCGGGACCGCCGCTTCGGACCCTTCCCTCACTGCCTGAAGGAACTCTTCGTATTTTCTCTTTGTTTTCTTTTCCATTGCCTTAATCAAAACGAGCGCTATTACTAACGGAATACATAAAAATAAAAAGAGATACATGATTTTTTCTCCTCAATATCATATTTAGCAGGCATTGAATCCTTAATTGATCCCCGTTCTCACACCGTATCTCAAAGATACACCAATCTGAAAAACGCATAATCTTCTTTACATGACTGATATTTAGCGAATAACGTTCTGTCCGCGCCACCTCCTCCATTGCAGGCCGCTTAAATGTTCTTTCAATCGAATTATAACGGTAACCGTTCTGACAATTTCCCAGTATGCCTTACTGCTGTCCCCCGACTGGATACAGTACATGAAAAAGTCGCTGTAAACGGAATTCGGCTTATCCATCAACTCAACGACCATTCCCACCGCAAACCCATGCTGAAACTCAACCAAACCGTTGTCGTCATACCGCATAAGCGTCGCCATCTGTGGTCTGTTCCAACTTCTTTATCTTTTTCTCTAAATTATATCCATATTTTTTTTCAACTCCCCTGGCACACACCATCCCTGCATTCACAAAATTTCCCAAACTAATTATACTTCCTGTCAAAAAGATATGTGGTTCTTTTCATCACATTTCCATATCCCATTCATTACAACTGCATTACCTCACCCCTGTTTATATCTTTTAGCCGTATTCAAAGGCGGCACCTGTCTCCTGACGGATAAGGTGCCGCCTCTCTGTCATAAAACCAATCAGCCCAGTCCTTTGCCCTCTTCAAACGGTGTGATTGACTTTACTGCGCTCTTTTCGGTCATATCTTCAAAATATCTCACTTTTCCTGCCAGTGAATCCACCCCCATCAGAAGGGCACGTCCTTCTTCATGCCGGATTACCACTGTTATGGTATTGGATGAAGCTGCTGCGCTACCGAGAACCTTTAAGCTTTCTTCCACTGCCAGCTGATGGGATACCACGAATTATTTTGCTGTCTCTTCTGCGGACTGTGCAGTAACCGGTATTTCACTTTTTGCCCAATCCACATAACTTAAATGGATTCCTTTTACCTCTCCCTTTGCATTGAAGGATACATCATACATCGGTTTTGTGTCGATATGTTCCATATCAATCACAGTGTCTGCCGTGATTTCACCGAAGTTAAGCTCCTCCGGAAGAAATGTAACGGCCGTCTGCTGTTCTGCCTCGTATTCCGGCATTGCGTCCATATACTGTACACTGACAGAATATCCTGTTGTATCCGTCATATGGACCCCAAAATAATTCTCAAGGGCAGCTTTTGCCTGTTCAATAAACGCAGCATCTGATTGAGGTTTTCCGGTCTCCTTGGCATTTTCCGTAGTTTTCAGCATATCCCCGCCGGCAGTAGCTGCCTCTGACTGCCTTCCCGCTTCATTTGCATATGCGCTCCCACAACCTGACAGGCTGAGCATAAGCACTCCCGCCCATAAGATTCCTGTCACTTTTTTCATGTTTTTTCTGTTTCCCATTACAATCTCCTCGTTTTAATATATTTACCAGGTGACTGGTATGGACTCATTTTAGCGGGGAATTGTTTCATGATTGTAACATCGGAAAAATGATTGTAAATTTCGTTCCCACCTTCACTTTGCTTACAAGTTCCAGTCTAGCATGATGAATCTTTACAATATCCGAACAGATGGAAAGTCCCAGCCCTACTCCGTTATTTCTTCTGCTCCTGACCTTATCTGCCATGTAAAAAGTCTCAAATACTTTCTTCTGTTCCCCCTCCGGGATTCCTTCCCCCTCATCCTCAATCTCTACAATCGCCTCCCCGGCCTCTCTCCGCATGGAAATCCGTATGGAATCCCCCTCTTTAGACGCTTTCCTTGCATTATCCGTCAGATTTCCGATGAGGTTAAACAGCAGTTCTCTCTCGGCCCGTATCATAACCGGCTCCTCCGGAACCTGTACGATCAGTTTCATCTGTGCCTTTTGAACCGACGGCTGCAGAATGGTTTCCGCCTCCATCACCGCCTCCCGTAAATCACAGGGAATTAGCTCAAAGCTGTGATGTTCTAAAAATACAAGCTGAAGCATCAGTTCGGACAATTTTTCAATCCGTTTTCCTTGTTTAAAAATACGTTCCCCCAGTTCCTGCGATGTGTCCTGATCGAGAGCCGCAGAGCGCAGCAAATCAGCATATCCTACCACCGCTGTCAGTGGCGTGCGGAGCTCATGTGAGAAATTATCAATGAAACGCTGTTGTTCCTCTGTTGTCTTTTCTAATGCGGTTATTTTGTCTTCGATGGCCCGCGCCATCTCATTATAACGCGCCGCTAATTCACTGATCTCATCGTTTCCCCGTACCTCAACAAGGTCCGTATAATTACCGCTTCCGGTTTTTCTGATTGAATCGGTTAGAAGACGCACAGATTTTGTCAAATGTCTGGATATCCCATACATCCCTACAGTCAACACGGCAGCAATTACAAAAAAGAGACCAAAAAAGTACTGGTATTGTTGGCCGCGATTCTGCGCAAAGTCTGTAATATCCAAAAAACAGGTAGCTCCATATGTCTGATACGGTAACGTAAACAGACTGGACAGACGCAGAAACTGCTTCTCCTCATATTGCAGGATCTTATATTGTGGAGTGTAGGTGACTTCTCCCATCGGCATATCCGGAAGCTCCAAATCAAGATTGGAGTGTACCTCCTGTATATTTTTACCGGCCTCTGTAATCAGATAATACACACCCCGGATTCTGGGCCGGTTCTCCATATATTCCCAGATATATTCATTTGTCTTTCCAATCCCTCGCCTCGAATCGCGGACGCTGCTGGTATAAATATACCAGTTCAGTCCCTCCGTAATACTTTTTTGTTCTTCTGAGAGCTAGTTTAGGTTCAGCTCAAATACCTGCCGTGTATTCTGTTCAATCAGCAGAATACCGGTCCCAAGAAATATCACAAGGAAGAAGGAAAGCGGCCACAGACAGAATCTCTGCCATAATTTCACGTCTCTGACACCTCCAGCCTGTAGCCCACATTCCTGACAGAAACAATCGAATGCTCCAGCCCCATCTTCCGTTTCAGGCGCTGCACATGGATATCTACCGTCCGGCTGTCCGGATCGAACTCTCCGCCCCACACTTCTTCATAAATGCGGTCCCTGTAAAGGGCGATATTCCGGTTTCTGAGGAACAGCAGAAGCAGATCATACTCCTTAGCGGTGAGCTCCACCGGGCGGCCGTCCTTATCAACCGTTTTTGAATCCATGTCAGCCTCGATTCCTGCAACAGCAATCGTATCCCGGCTTTTACCATACCGCCTTAGAACAGCTTCCACGCGGGCCGTCAGCTCTGCCAGTTCAAACGGTTTGACGATATAATCATCCGCTCCCAGCTTAAATCCCCTCACCTTATCTTCCAGTCTGGTCCTTGCCGTAATGAAAATCACAGGAGTTTTGTAGTTTTTGATATATTCCATCAGTTCATAGCCATCTGCCCCCGGCAGCATGATATCGAGGAGGATTAGATCATACCGCTTCTTCTCCAAAAGCCCGGCTGCCTCCCCTCCATTATAAACACATTCACACTGATACCCCGTTCTGGTAAGCCCTGCTGATATGATATCTGCAATCATCTCCTCATCATCTACAATCAGAATTCTCATAGCGTATCTCACCTCACAGTAAAATTTTAAATGTATATCCTTCCGGATAAACCATAACTCAATGCTGCATATGGGCTTGCCCCACAAGTAAAGGTATAGGTTAACAGAGAATTGTATCATGTTTGTAACATAATAAAGTCACATGAATGTTTTTCACTCACGCCGGTGTATTCAAACCAGATAATTTCTTTATGCAACGCTTCCAAAACAGAAAAATAGTCTTTCACCAAAGCGGACGGCGCATTGATATCATACAACTGAGGACACACTCGCCACCGATAATTTACTGTGTTTTATCTCTTATTTGTAACCCCTCTTTAAAAAATGGAGATATGCACCCACGAATTCAGTATATCTGTTTTTAGCTAAAATAAGATTCGTGCCATCCAATAACACAATATTTTTCCTGTCATATTTCTCTATCTTTTCAAAATTTACCAGATATCCGCGGTGGCATCGGTAAAACCGGCTGTCAAGACGTTGTTCCAGTTCAGCCATTGTTGCATATATTTCTACCGCTTCTTTTTCCGTATGAATAACGACCTTTCTAAGGTTACTTTCTACATATAAAATCCGACTCGGAATAATCCGGAAATGACAAGATTTTGTATGGAAGGTCAGAGTTTCTTCTGTCTGCCTGGAACACTCTGAAACGGCCATCAGGAGCACCTTTTCAAATTTATTTTCGTCTAAAGGCTTTAGAAGATACTGAAAAGCAAAAAGGTCAAGAGCATCAAATACATACTCATCATAAGCGGTAATAAAAATAACGGCCGGTCTGCGTGAAAAATCAGCAAAAGTATTGTCTCGTAACTTTCGCACTGTCTCCAGACCATCTTCCCCCTCCATCTTAATATCCATTAGAATAATGTCAAAATCTGCCTGGCTCTTTAAAAGCTCACTGCCGGTCTGATACATTGTGACTTTGCATTCTGGCATAATCTTCTGGCATAATTCTTCTAAATAAGCAAGCATATGGATATCATCATCACAAATACCAATAGACAGCATAACAATACCTCCTGACAAAAAGTTGAGTATTTACCACTTTATAGTTTTATCATAAAGAGAAATCCTATGTAAAGCGCAAGTCACGAATGGGGTATGATTATGTAATGAATGAAAAGGCATGAGATCCTATTTCTTATCCCATTCTTTGCCTCCATATGCTTTTTTCATTATTATGGTGTTGTTTTAATCCATTTTTCACTGCCAAAATCCCACCACCAATTTCATTTTATCGCGTAAAAAGGCCAGCCAATTTTTCGTCGGCTGACTTTGAATTTTTCCCATATACCATTTTTAATACCTTCATGCATCTGTGGAAGAGACCAAAAAATCGGGGCTAAAAACGGTCATTTTTTGCCCTGTTTTTTGCTCGATTTTTACTCAAAACCGAAACGCCGCATCCTCATTACCGACTCCCTGACCGCCGCCATGACACTCTTCCAATCTATATCGGCCGCATAAGAGAATTTTTTCTGATATGACATCCAAAGCCGCTGCAGAATATAAATATCATAGAAATCTCTCATCCGTGTATTGGTAACAGCCCGGGTGATAATGGACTCCAGCTTCTCAGCCAGAACTGTTCCCACATTGTAAGCCATAATATGGATGGTGCGGGCATCCGGCATGAGCTTGAAACGGTATCTAACCTCCCTTGGCGTAATCACATCGCCAGTGGATATGTCTATTTTCAGTGGAGTTACCATACCGTCAAACAACGCCGCAATACTGACCCGGATTCCCGGATACTCCGTTTCATCCATTTATCATAAATGCTCCAAAAAGCAGTACCCCACCATTCCTTACCATCCTCAAAATAATTTGAGAAATCATCATTCCAACTGTAAATTTCCAGATCACTTCTAAATTGAACTGGAAAAAGAGAATGATTGATTTTGCGAAAATCTTCTTTGGTATATGAGACGCCATATGGCGGAGCATAAAAAGCCTGCCAGTATGTCATGTAAAAAATTGCCAACGCTTTCCCTTGCATTGAGTATGGAAATAGCTTCAATAACAGCTTTTTTATGTGATTCTATACCCCAATATTCCTCGTCAAAAGATAAGAGAACATAGTCAAGGAGAAGTTCATCATACTTTTGAGCAAGCGTTGTGTATATCTTATCTTCAATAGACGTTTTATTTCCCGAGCAATCCTATTCCTCCTTCTCTTTCATCATAGAATTAAAGCGCTCAGGAGAACAGTTCTGCATGTTTGTCTTAGTATCCTCCAGCGGCATCCCCAGCTTCTGTAGCATCCTTTGTATCACTGTAAAGGCATCAATCTGCCCAGATATAATAATACTGATATTTAGTATCTGTCGGGACACAGAATCTAATTATCCGAATTTATAAAGTTCTCTAAATCCAATAAAATATGATGCACAAAACAACCAGGAATAAAGTCCTTTTACATTTTCCTAATAAGGTAACTGTGCTCTTTCATCCCCTTCTTCTCCTGCATTCGAATTGCAACTTACAACATAACGTTTAAGATTTGGTGATACTTACGGCAGCTCAAACACTCTAGTTATCAAGTTTAAGGTTCTGGAATAGTTCTGATAGTTCAATGTCCGTTTTTGTCTGCAGCCATGCGCAATACAGACCTTTTACAAAATCTTTTCTATCTTTAGTACTATTCGCATGAGCTCCCAGAATTCTGCGCAAATCCGCTAGACGTTCCTCACTGTTTCTGCCCCTTCCACCCTCCCGGTTCAGTTCAGCCATAAGATCGTCATATACATAGCCCAGTTCTCTGCTCCATCGCTTTCCAAGATTAAACAGCCGCTCCATATTTTTTATTCTCTTCTCTGTATATGAATCTCCATTTGGCCCCTTTTTCATAACAATATGCCTTTCAAAGTCCTCTGATACGCCAAATTCAATTTCATTCTTCCCTGGCCGCACATACGGCAAAAAGACAGTGCGAAGCTCTCCTGGCCCGATGTCCACAGAATCAATAGGATTTTTTTGCACCTTTTAGCGCTCCATTACAGTCGGTGCAAACAGGGAGGAGATTAAATGGATGAAACGCGAGTGCAGGAAATTTCTTACGAGAAAAATAGTGATCCGCCTGTCCCTCTCCCGAATCAAACAAATTATCTCTCACGCATACAGGGCAGACACAACCATTTTCTCCGTTCTCCCGTTGATATTGTTCTTTTAATAAATGAATATTAAAAGGAACTTTCATTTTCTTTCCATCCCTTTGTATTTCAGTCATGACAATTCCTTTTTTACATTAACAGCATCATAAAGCTCATTGCAAAGTCGATTCAAAACCTCCATATATGCCCCGGAGCCACTTCCTCTTGGTGAGCGTTGGTGTAATTGGTAATTTTTGTGATTTATATGCCCTTGAAATTCCACATCATTGCAGAAAGCCCAGAGCGCCTCCGTGCGCTCTAAATAGGGCAATTGAAACAATTCTTCAATCGCCTCCTTAATTTTTCTGCGTTCAAGCAACCCTGTCAAATCTGCTTCCACCAATTTTGTAAGATCATCGAAATCCAACTCCTGAATCAACGTTTTTACCGAATACTCCAGAATCGTTTTAACCATTTTAATCAACCGATATAATATGGCAGAGCATTCAGCCGGTTTTACAGGTAAAAACACTGCTTATCCCTTCTCTCTTCTCAAAACCTGAATTTTGTCCAGCAAACGCATTCTCAGATAGCCAGAACCAATATATTTTAAACAGGTTTCCAGCTCCTGCACATCGTTCACCTGTTCCAGTATTTGCTCTATTTTTGCGTTTGAATAGCTTCCCACTGAATGCCCGGTTAAAAACAACGCCTCCATTATCTCATTTCTGCTGCCACCAAAGGTGGATGCCTGAATATTACGGCATATTACCTTCCCATCCCTCTGCTGAAAATAATACAACTGTTCAGGTAATGCGTCAGTCAGCATCAGAGATGAATGGGTAGCTATTACAATATCATGCAGTGCACCGGTATTATCATATATTTGGTGAATCATCGACACAAAATCAATATCCCAGTGTTCATTTAGATAAACATCTGGCTCATCCATCAAATACAAACATTGGTTACTGCCATCCTTATATCTTCCTAAAGCCAAAAGACCAAGCCTGACTAGTAGCATGAACTCCCCCTCACTAAGAGCATTTTCCTCTACCACATCTTCTGTACTATTAATTTTAAATCCTATGTGTACATCCTTTATTAGCCCCTTATTATAAGCGAGAATCAATTTTGACAGAAATTCCATTGGACTCCTGTAGGCTTTAGACAATTTACCGATACAAAAGGAGGTTGCGTTGCCCTCAAATAAAGGAGCAAAGAGGAATGTAATAACTCTGTCCCCATGTGCATTTTCCACATCTACAGCTTCATCCTGGTATAGCCGGACTGTATTCCAAGTGCTATCTGTACTGAATTCCCCATCCGTATCAGCAATCAACATATCAAACACTGCTCCGTATTGCGCTATTTCCTGCCCCATTTCCTCCACCCGTTTTTCATCCAGAACAAAGGATAGACTCACCGGCACCGGGTCACTGTCCAGCATAGATACTATCTGTCTCCTGCATTCGATATAACTTTTAATCTGAGTATCACCTGCCATCTCTGGCAGTATGGCAAAAAAAGCCGCCAGCGCAAACACCGAGCTCTTTTCATCTATAAAAACGCAGATAGGATTCTCTTCCAGGTGTTTTAAAGACAGGAGAAGTTTACCAATTGTCACTTCACGCTCTTCCCTACTTTTCCTGTTCCTCCCTAATACGCTCATATCATACAGATCGCTATACAGGGAGGTCATTGGTGAGTGCACAACAATATCAAAAAAGTTATTATTGCTTCCGGATGCACAGGTAAAAACATAATCCGGCAACAAATACAGGTGGTTTTCAAATGAATGCAATAAGTCCGGCTGGTTTTGCCCTTCAACAAACACCTTTATGTCCAGCTTCTCACCGCTTGTTCCAGTTGATACCTCCACCCGATATTCCTTCTCTCTCTGAATTTTGTATATCAGATCAAACTGGAACCCCGGCACTTCATCCTGGGCAATTCGTGAGAACAGAAGACAAATCCCCTCCAGAAATACAGATTTTCCGGAACCATTTAAACCAACAAAAAAAACGGATGGAAGTATCTCCAGTAAACATGACCTCGTGAGACTCCCCGCTAAAATTGACGCAGGTACCTTTTAAATGCTTATATCCGTCTATGCTCACTTTTATCAATCGCATACCATCTTACCTCTTACTTCTGTGTAAATCCATGTATCCATAGATATTGGACGCTTTCTGTGATCCAGAATCTGCCTGCGCTCCTCCCCCTGTTTGTAATCCTCATAATGGTCCAAATAAAGTCCCTGTCTCTTTTCAAGCAATCCGGTGTTCTCCAATAACTGTATAGCGGCAATTACATCCTGAATACCATATCCGGCAAATCTATGTTTTCCCGCTCGGAATGTCACCTGCTTGCTCACCACATGAGCTGCTAATGGCTGAATTGCCAGTAGAAATTCTTCGTAAACAGCTTGCTGAAATGCAGATAACCTGCTTATATAAGCACGGGCAGCAGCCGGAAGTTTTAAAAATCTTGAATATACTATCTCGTGTTGTTGTGTCTGCTTTTTCATAAACCCTACTACTGTTTCAGCAGAATTAAATGGCACTTCTCGTTGTTCCCGTATGTAGCCAAAATCCTGCTGTTCACTGATAATGCCCTCTTTCTCCAGCTGCTGGTCCACGTTATCCCCAGACTCATCCCTGCCAGCCCCATAGGCCACCGGTCTCATTCTGACAACCTGCACTGAATTAATTCCGATTCTTCTCAACCTGATATGATCCAAAGAACCATAAGCTGGCTCGAATGCATTTCTTACATCTTCTAAAAAATGTATCTCTACATCCATCGGAAGCTGCGATAGACTGAGCGTTCTTTTCTCCCCAGCCGGAACTTGAATGCATTTCATTTCTGGATCGTAAAAGCAGACAATTCCTGACGGTGTAATCCAATAATTTTCTTTCTCATACTGAGAGTAATTATTCAGAGTCCCAGACTCTTCCATTCCTATGTGTAGTAAAAATCGTATCTTATCATACCATATTTGCCGCAGCCGTTTTAACGTTTCACCAATCTGGCCTGCTGTTCTAATGTATGCGAAGTATTCCCCCAACGCCTCTGCAAATTCACGCTGACGTGGTAACTTTACTTCCGGAACTGGCAGCTCTGTCAATACCCGTTTATTCAAAGAGCTTTGAAAAGATGTTGAATTCTTAGAGTTCTGCTGGATATACTGTTTTACGTAAGGGTGTATCATCCAGGTAAAAAGGAAAAAGGGATCAATACTTTCTTCATTCGCCCGTATTCTAACCGTATTTTGTCCAAACACCGATATCTGCTCCGGCTCTGATACAACAATTCCGCATCTCCCCAGCCGTTCTACGCTGTTAATCCGATTTATTACAATATCACCGGCTTGTAACATTGAGCGCCTGACCTATTTTAATTCTACTTCCTCATGCGGCGCCTGATTATATTGTATCTCCCAATTATCCAACTGCGCGGTTGCGATATAGCAGACAGTCTCACTCATATCACCTGTCTTCATTCTCTTTGATGCGCCATTTAAAAGTATTTCAGAGCAATCCTTTAGATATGTAAACTTACTACCGTGTACAACACGATGAACTTCCTCATAAAAATATTTATCAAATACGGAGCATACGGCACCTTTTAACACTTCCGTCAAACATTCCTGTTGTGTTTCTGACTGACGCAAAGCTTCTAATTTTCCAGCCACCACGTTCTGGAATCTCATATCAGGTACTGGAATTTTAAACTTACGGAAGACAGAAAGACGCAAGGAATCAAAGACAGAACCTCTTGACTCAGCCTTGAATTCATTCTGCATGGCGGCAAGGCAGTGCATACCATAAAGGGGCAGCACTTTCTGTGTATCAAACTCTACAGCAATAATATTGTTGCTAGGAGCCATAGGTTTATCCGAGATACCCACTTTTCCAATTGTACCTGTACCTGAGAAAAATACCGTTTGAGGCGGTGAGATTCTCATCATTTCCATTCCCTCTCTTGTCAGGCTGCGTGAAGTTGTCTGCACATAAGTTCCGGACAAATCCTCCACCCTCACCCACGGACAACCGCCCTCACCAAAAACGTTCTTACCATTTTTTGGGGTTGTACCTGAATAAATTTTTGCCACTTCCTCCAACTTAAAGACTTCTACGTTCATAGCCATGGTTTAAAATCCTCATCAAAATAATTGCTAATCGCCCGCTCCAGTTTATCATACTCATCCATTATATTGTCCCGCAGTTCTTCCAACTTTGTTTCCGGAAGCAAAAACTCTGGCTTTATGTAGGAATCCGTGGCAAATATGTAATCGTTACGCCGGATCTCTTCCAAAGAAACACTCCAGGCGATATTATCTCTGTAAAGTCTCCACAAGTCATCATTCTTTTCCTTGTAATACTGCCATGCAGCTGCAATCCGGTCCATATCCTCCTTGTACACCCGATCAGAGAACCCGTTATTCCCTCCGTCCCACTCAGGCAGACGGCTCAAAAATACAGTATAATCAGGTGCTGACGATTGTTTTCTCAGCATAATAAGGGATGAATTGCTCTCCGTATACGGCTTATAGATTTTCCGCGGCAAAGCCACAATCCCTTCCAGCGTGTATGTTTCCAGCAGTCTTATTCTAGTCTCTATGACATCTCTAACTGTACTGGTCAGAAAACCTTCAGGCACCAATATGCCGCAGCGTCCACCTGTTTTCAGCATCTCTATAATCTTATTCACAAAGTCAATGGTCATGTGAACGTCATCTCCATAGGGCGGATTTGCAAGCACCACATCATAACGATTGCATTCATTTAAATCCTCCAGGAAATTCATGTGATAAAGCCTAGCCGAAATTTTTCCATTAAAGTACATATTAAAAAAAGCGGTTACTATCATCCTTGCATTCACATCTATCCCTGTTAGGACACAATCACTATTGCGTTTAGCCGCTGCCACCAGCAATCTGCCACTGCCGCATACCGGCTCCAGAATGACCTCTCCCTTTTGAGG
>JAJQEA010000077.1 GCA_021201905.1 Clostridia bacterium | reverse complement strand
GACAAAGGGTTATGGATGCAGCGGTCATCACGGTCTGCATGCCGGAGACAAAAGGATTTGAGGATATGAGACGTCTGGTCCATTATTTTTATCAGGATGCACAGCTTGTTGAAATGGGGCAGAACGGTCAGATGGAGCTTAAGGAGCCAGGACAGTAAAATTCGCTCTATCAAGAATGAGGAAAACGAATGGATGTAAGGACAGAGGAAAGAGAGGTAATGGAATGTCAGGAGGACGTTTTTTATCAGGCAGCCGCTTAGAAGCCTTAGAAGTGCTGATGCAGGAGGGTCATCCCTGCCTTCCGGACAGGAAGGAACAGGAAATGGCGGTGTCCTGCTTTTTCTGCAGGGACACAAAGCTAATCGGATACCAGAAGATATTGAAAGAACTGCGATTTCGGATTCCCGACAGACAGTTCATAGAGCGGGTAGAGGAAACAAGGTCACGTATGGACAGGCCCGTCTATCGGAACCGGGAACATGAGGAACGATACAGAGGTCTCATGGGGCATAGGCAGCTCCTCGCCTTGGATCAAAAGGCATCCTATGCATGTGCGCTCTATCTGTTAGCCGCTGACGGATATCTCTGGGATAAGGCACGGGATGCCATCACTATGTCACAGGTGCGATTTCCGGATATTCAGCTGGGAGGTATCAACGTTAAGGGATATATCCTGTACCATCTGGCCAAGGACCTGTATTACCGGAGCGGATGTGTGAAGGTATCGGACCTGACAGACCGCAGTCTGGTGGACCAGGGGTTGTTTGCCGTCCTTCTGACCGGATGTCTTCTGCGGGAGCATGGCCTGAAGCGGATGGAACAGATAGGAATGGTGTAGGGAGGTGCTGCCCCATTGAACAGCATTATCAGCTGGATTGGAGGGAAGAAAGCCCTCCGGGAAATGATTTACCAGAGGTTCCCCTTATCCTATGGACGTTATATCGAGGTGTTTGGCGGTGGAGGCTGGGTCCTGTTCGGTAAGCCGCCGGAGGGGATGGAAGTATACAATGATTATAATTCCGACCTGACCAACCTGTTTCGGTGTGTGCGGGACAGGCCCCCTGGCATTGATTCAGGAATTAGGCTTCTTTCCATTGAATGGAAGGGAGGAGTTTGACTATCTGAGGCAGTTTCTAAATAAGGAAGAATTCGTAACGCCAGGTCCATGGTACCAGCAGGAAGAACATCTGGCAGAGCAATGTTTGACATCGGAGGAATATGGAGAAATCCGGCCTATCCTGGAGGAACAGGCAAGGATGTATGATGTGAAACGGGCCGCCTGTTTCTATCAGTTAATCCGATGCAGCTATGGGAGCGGCTGTACTTCTTATGGGTGCCAGCCCTTCGATATACGCAGGACCTTCGGGGTGCTCTGGGAGGGAAGCCAGAGGCTGGCCGGGACCGTAGTGGAAAATAAGGACTTTGAGGCACTCATACGGCAGTATGACCGGGAGGATGCCTTTTTTTATTGCGATCCGCCCTATTTCAAAACGGAAGGACATTACGAGGTAGTGTTCCGTCCGGAGGACCATGTGCGGCTCCGTGATGTGCTTGCGGGAATCCAGGGGAAATGGCTGTTATCCTATAATGACTGTGCCTATATCCGTGAATTGTATGAAGGGTATCAGATTGAGACCGTAAAACGGCTTAATAACCTGGCACAGCGGTACAAACAAGGGGAGGAATACGCGGAGGTGTTTATATCAAACTATGATACCGCAGCCAGGGCCAGGGAACGGCCGGAACAGATGGAGCTGTCTGATGTGTACGGATTTTATCCATAAGGAAGGAGGAACCATGCGGTTAAAAGAACTGAGTGTAAAGCCCGATGCGAACGGGAGACTGATAATACCTGAGGAAGTGCTGAAAGCGATTGGAACAGACGCGGATGGAGCGGTCTATGTCACGTATTTGGCGGAAGAGGACGGCGGTGGGCCGGAGGTGTTCGTAAGCCCGGTGGAGGCAGGAGAACTCACGCCGGACCAGCTGTATGAAGAAGGGATACAGCTGACGGTCCCAGAGGAACTGTTAGAGGAAGCCGGTATCCAGCCGGATGAGGACCTGGACGTGGTGTGTGAGGAGAGGAGGATTACCATTCTTCCGGCCCGGACTGGAGCAATTGTGCCACATGAAATACTGGAGCTGTGTACGGAAATGGGAATCAACCCTGAGAAGGTGCGAATCATTATGGAAATGGAGGGATTAAATGACAGGACCGAAAAAGATATACCGGGTGGTGGACGATAATGGCCGGATCCATATCCCCAAGGCCGTGCGTGAGGAGGCCGGGATTACAAGCGGAGACATTCTGCGGATGCAGGCAGATGGTGGAGGCCAGATTGGAATGACGAAGGTGGAACTGATTGAGGCAGGGGACCAGTCACCGGAGACCGTGGAGGCCTATGTCCATGCCGCTGTGCGCAGAATGCCGGACAAAAGCCGTGAGCGTCTCCTGGCGGAACTGGCTGGTCTCATGCAGAAAGATGAGGGATAATCCATGGATGGGACGACACCTCAGGAACTGAGGCTATTATGTGCCTATATGGCAGGCCGGGATGGGATGGTAAAGCTTAGGATGCCATTTGGTGAGGAACAACTGGAGGCCCTCTTGACACAGGAGGCACTGCCTGAGCTGATTGTGTTTCTGGATTCCCATGCGGCTCCTGTCCTGGTCATGAGAGAAGGAAACATACAGTTCTGTACGGATCCAGGTCTGGGGGAGCGTGTGGGCCGTTTTCTTACGAAACGGAGGAACAGAAAGGAGAGCGGGGATGGCAGGCATCGCGGTTAAGAACAACCTTATCCTGTATTATGGCAATATGGCCGGATATGTGGAGGATGGAAAGGCCATCCTTGACCCGATGTTTAAAAACGGGTACCTGACCAGGTTCCTGCAGGAGAAGAAAGGTCTGGAACCATGCTGGCAGGACGGAGTGTATGACCACCTCGTACATGGGAAGGTGGACCTGACCGGGGAGGTGAAGCCGATCCGGAATTGCCGTCTCTACCAGCTAAGAACGGAGGTGCCGCCGGAGGAACGGTTCCTTGACTTCGAGGACCAGGTATCCCGTCACGGTATGCCGAATCCCAGCCGGTACGAGGTGGTGTATGACTGCCAGATTGAAACGGATGACCTGGAAGCAATCTATACTAAGTTTGAGAGAGATTTCCCGCAGCGGTCAACGGGACATCCCATTTCCATATCGGATGTCCTTGAATTATATGACAGGCAGGGAAGTGAGTATTACTATGTAGACCATTATGGTTTCCAGAAGATTGGGTTCACCCAGGGACAATCACTGGATACCCAGAAAACCGACCACATGAAAGGAGAGGACGTATGCCAGAGACAACCTATTTAGGAAATGAGGGAAGCATGGGACAGGAAGAAAGGATGGAAGAGGGGGCCATGGAGGAAGCCGTGGAACGAAATGCAATGCCGCTGTTCCAACCCATCATCACAAACGTTCAGCCGGAAACCGGCATCCTTGCGACCGCAGACGTGAGGCTTGGAGATATCTGCACCGTACGGAATGTGAAGATAAAGGAAAATGACTATGGGAAAGAGGTCGTGATGCCAAGGACCAAGGTGTCCTACAATGGCGCTTATAAGGATGCATGCTTTTTTAAAAGCCGGGAGCTACGGGAGCAGTTTGACCAGTCCGTTCTCCGTGCGTATGAACAGCTGATGGATTTGGAGTATGGGATGGAGGATGACATGGATATGGAACTGGAGGAGGTGGCCGGACCGGAGATGTGATGTGGAACGGCAAGGATCTACTGTCCCATTGTACTGGTCCGTAAAAGGAAGGAGCGAGGATTCATGAAAGTAAAAGAAAGAGTGGAAAGGCTGGCATTCAGAACGATGTTATCGGTGAATCGGCTGATACATGAGGAAAAGGCAGAGAATTTCGTTGATACCGCCATCAAAATCCTGATGGCAGTTGTCATTGGCGCCCTCCTGTTGGCAGGGCTCTATAAGTTGTTTGCAGATACCGTACTCCCAACCCTGACCCAGAGGGTTACAGAAATGTTCAATTATTCAGGTTAAGGAAGGAGCATGTTAAGAAATGAAGGCACAACAAGCACAACCGCAAACCCAACCAGAGAGACAGGATGGTAAGAAGATGGATATCGATGTAAAAATTAATTCCATTAGCATGGAAGGGAATATCCTTGCCACGGCATCTGTTAACTTGAATCGTTGTCTGGCCATACGGAATGTACGTTTGATGAATGGTGAGAAAGGCGTGTTTCTGTCCATGCCATCCTACCGCACCGGAAACGGGGAATTCAAGGATATCTGTTTCCCAATCACGGCAGATTTCAGGACACAGCTGACGGAAGCCCTGGTGTCAGCTTATAAAGAGGCACTTACGATGCAGCAAGGCAAGATGGTACAGGTGGCAGAATCACCTGCCCCGCAGACGGCTCCGGTAGGACCGTCCATGTGAGAGGACAAGGATGTATAGGAACCTTGAACTGACCATATGGATTGGTCTCATGTTGGGCGCTTCCTATACCGATCTTCGTTATCGTATGGTACCGGACTGGCTGAATCTTAGCATTGCAGTTTGTTCCCTGCCGGGGTTCCAGAACGGAACACTGGCAGGGAGTCTGTGTGCCATCCCATTTCTTATGGCAGCTGTGTGCTGGGGAGGAATCGGTGGCGGGGATATTAAGTTCATGGCAGCATGTGGTATGCACCTGGGTTTTTATGGCGGACTGGGGGCGGCAGTGTTGGGAACCGTGTTTCTGCTTGTATATCATATGGGCTATCTCTTATGGTGTTCATGGAGAACCAGACAGTCCCCAAAGTCATACCCAATGGTACCCTTCCTGACTGTTGGCTGTCTGGTTGTATTGTGCGCAGGGGGCTAGGAAGCGACTACTACAATGAATGGGCGGAGGTCAGTTATGAATAAAAAGAAGTTATGTATCTTACTAAGCATGGCCATGTTATCCCAACAGGTGGCATATGCCTCGGACCAATCCCCTTCAGGGGATACAGTATTGACAGCAACCGCATCAGAGGCAGCACCTAAGGAGGATAGGGAGCTGGAAGTAACGGAGCCAGAAGAAATCCCAGGGTGGCAGACCAAAGCCCGTAGTTTGCTTCGGGCTGCTTATGGGGCAGAGTATTATCAGGGTGATTGGGATCCGGATGCCAATCGAAATGCGGTCCGCATCCCAAAGGTATATCCGGAGCAGTCAGCCAATTACCTGCCGTCCCTTCCGGCTGCTGCAGTTACCAGCAATCTATATAAGACGTATGGTCCGAATGGGTGTGCGGACGTGCAGATTAGTGTCAATTCCGGCAGCAATGGTTCTCTGAACCGGAGTGAGGTGACGGTCAATCTGAAAACAGGGCAGCTCCTCATTCTGAGACCTATGGGAGCAAGCAAACATTCTTATTTTTATACAAGTTACATCAATGATAATAAGGGCCGCAGGTTTAGTGACTTTGCAAAACTGTACCATCCAACGGATTCGTACTATTCCAGATACAAATATGCCTGGCTCATGCGTGTTACCTGTGACATGGCGGGAAACTGGGATGCCCATGCGGATGGATGGAACACGGTGAACAATGAGGGGGATCGGATCTATTACGGACCGGCGCACTGGACCATGCATCTCAACGTGGCGCACGATTATGGACCATGGACCACTGCATCCGAACCATCCTGCACGGTGCAGGGAACTCAGAGGCGGACCTGTCGGGACTGTGGTTCCGTCCAGACCCAATCCACCAGTGTCCTTGGACATGCGTTCAGTGACGGTTATTACATGGGTGCCAATGATGGCACTTACTTCAAACGGTGTACCCGCCCGGGCTGTGATGGCCGGGCAGATGTGAAATACAATCCTTATACGGTGGTATTTGATGCCAATGGAGGTACTGGGTACATGAACAGCCAACCGTTCGTCTATCAGACTCCAGCTGCGCTGCCCGCCAACCAGTACACCAGAGATTACCATACATTCCAGGGATGGAATATCCAACCAGACGGTGGCGGCACCACTTATGAGGATGGCCAGTCCGTACGCAACCTGACGAAAATCTATGGGGATACGGTTACATTGTATGCCCAATGGCTCCCGAACACATACATCATAACATTTGCAGATGGGATGGATGGGAGGCAAAACGAGCAGAAGGGGCTTTCCTATACAGGGAAGTTAGGGACACTTCCGGAATTCATACGGAAGGGATATACCTTCCTGGGTTTTTATACGGAACCGGATGGAGGGAACCTGATTACGGAGGAAACCGATGTACCACATGAGGATACGACCTATCATGCTCATTGGTCCGCCAATGAGTACCACATCACGTTTCATACCAGGGATGCCCAATGCGATATGGATGGGAAAACGGTACGATATGACAAACCCATTGGAATCCTCCCGGTCCCCGTCCTGGAGGATTACTGTTTTCTGGGATGGTATGCCCAGCCTTATGGGGAAGGGAAAAATGAAGGAATTATGTATGGGGAAGCACTTCCCGAACCTGGACAGAAGATGGTATCAGCATATGAGTATACAGTAGACCGGGACATGGATGCATACGCTTATTTCACGTTGGTATTTCAGGACCTGGGAGATGGGACGAACAAACGGCCAGGCAAGGATGGGGCCATTGGCACGGAGGATGATCATCTGTATCTGAATGGACCGGATGGAGTGGCAGGTACCCGTGATGACCAGAAGATATATGAAGGTGAGGATGGTCAATACGGGACAGAAGATGATTTTTATCTGAATGATGAGGGGCGTAAGCACTTTCCGGGACCAGATCGAACCTTTGGAACAGAGGATGATTATCGGGATAACGGGAATGGGTCGAATACACGACCTGGACCGGATGGCATCTATGGCACAGAGGATGACATGACAGTCTCCAATGGTTGGGACGGAATCGCAGGTACCGCTGATGACTGGATGGATAACAGTGAAACCTATCCATCCACCAACCGCAGGCCGGGGAATGACGGGATTTTTGGAACGGAAGATGATGAGATATGGTCCAATGGACCGGACGGCATACCCGGTACAGAAGACGATGTGCGGATCCACCCTGGACTGGATGGTATTTATGGGACCAGGGATGACTGGTATGACAACCAGGATTTTTACCCATCTACCAATGTGCGCCCTGGACCGGATGGTGAATTCTGGACCAAAGATGATGGGATATGGTTTAACGGCCCAGATAGAATTCCGGGGAATGAGGATGACCTGCCTCTGTTACCTGGCCCCGATGGAATATATGGTACGGAAGACGACTGCTATGACAACCATAAGGAGCAGGAGGGGACCAATATCCGTCCGGGAAAAGATGGAATCTTCGGAACAGAGGATGATGAGCTCTGGCTCAATGGACCGGATCGCATTCCTGGAACGGAGGATGATGAGAAGTATGTACCACGCCGTCCGGGAGGAGGAACAGGCGGCAGCCACGCAACGGGAAAGAGGGCATATAAGCCATACCATCCGTTTCAGAATGTGGCTGTACTGACTATTTTGGAAGCACCCATAGCGGAAATCCCAACTGAACTATCTGGCATACCTGTCTTATGGGGGCAGGAGGCAGAAGGTGAGGTAAAGCAATCCCAGGTCCAGCCGGAGTGTGATATGCCGGCGGTATCCACCCCTGACGTGACAGGCAGGGAAGTGGAATCTATAAAAACAGGGAAAGCCAGTGCGAGCGAGGCAGTAAAGGAGGAGGGAGACGAGGAGGCGGACCAAGGTAAGGCCATTCTGACAGCCATCTTGTTGCTCATTATTATCATACTGGTAATATTTCTTATTCGTAAGTTATCCTCCCATGCACAGAAACAGGAATGACTAGAAGGAGCGTGAAGATATGAAGTGGAAGATATGTAAAAAGACACGATTGACATTTTCAATCCCAGCTCTGGTTTTGAAAAGTATCAGGAGAGGGAACAGAAGGAAGCATCATGTAAGACGATTATCCCGGATGGGGGAATAAGGAGAGATCATATGAAATTGCTTAAGAATAGGACAGTCCTTGGCATTCTCTGTATTGTGTTATCACTGGCTATCTGCTTTCTGGTCACCCCACTATTTAATCAGGCAATCTCGCAAAAGACTGAAATCGTGCGGGTTCAGAAATCCATCAAGGCTGGGGATGAAATCACAAAGGATAAGGTACAGATGGTGGAGGTGGGAGGTTATAACCTTCCCGGGGATGTAATGAAGGAGTTGGGGAGCGTAGTGGGAGCCTATGCCACAGCCGACCTTCTGCCAGGCGATTATGTTCTACATTCCAAGATTTCAGACCAGCCGCCAGGCGCAGACACTTACCTGTATCAGCTGGATGGAAATAAACAGGCCATATCCGTGACCGTCAAATTCTTTGCTGCGGGATTATCCGGTAAGATACGCAGTGGTGACATCGTGTCCATCATTGCACCGGATTACCGCAAGATGGGGGAAACCGTTATACCACAGGAGCTGCAGTATGTCCAGGTCATTGCGGTGACCGCCAGCACCGGTGTGGACGCCAACACAGACATCGGGGATAAAGATAAGGAGAACCCCCTTCCGGCAACTTTGACATTACTGGCTACCCCGATTCAGTGTAAGGTTCTGGCGGAGCTTGAGACGGAAGGGAATTTGCATGCAGCCCTTGTGTACCGGGGAAAGGCTGAGACAGCCGGGCAATTCATTGCAGCGCAAGAGCAGCTGCTGGAATTTTTGTATCCCCCGGAAGAAGCCGCAGACGGGGAGACAAGGGAAACGCAAGCACAGGACGGCAAACATACAGGAGGAGAGGAGACAACAGAAACGGAAGGGACAGAGGAGGAACAGAATGCTTAATATCAAGAAACACAGCATTTTTTCCAGGGAAGAAAAGAGGGACTGTCAGGAATACCAGGATAGGGGAGGCGTGCTGGCAGTGTGGGGCAGTCCTGGAAGCGGAAAGACAACCGTGGCCGTAAAGCTGGCCAAATATTTGGCGGACCGGAAGCGGAATGTGTCTCTCCTGTTATGTGATATGACAGCACCCATGCTGCCCTGCATCTGTCCGCCGGGGGATTTGGAGTCCGAACATTCACTGGGGAGCATTTTGGCTGCCACCCATGTAACACAGAACCTGGTGCGTCAAAACTCCGTGGTGCATAAGCATCTGGACTATCTGATGATGCTGGGGATGCTGAAAGGGGAGAATGAATATACCTATCCGCCCCATAATGCCAGCCAGGCCACGGAACTGATTGACTGCCTGCGGGAACTGACACCCTATGTTATCATTGACTGCAGCAGCTATATCGTCAATGACATCCTGTCCGCAATCGCACTGATGGAGGCAGATTCTGTCCTGCGCCTGGTAGGATGCGATCTAAAATCCATCAGTTATCTGTCCAGCCAGCTCCCGCTCCTGCAGGACCATGAGCGGGATGCGGATAAGCAGTACCGGGTAGCCAGCAATATTCGGCCCAATGAGGCGAGTGAACATGTGGAACGGGTGTTAGGAAATGTAACATTCCAGATTCCCCACTCTGCCGAAGTGGAGGAACAGGTGCTGGCCGGGAACCTGTTCAAGGAGCTATCGCTAAAGGATAGCCGGGGATTCCGCAAAGAAATAGAACAGATTGTCAGGGAGGTGTTTGGATGTTAGGAGAGAAACGGGGGGAGTCACTGTTCTTCCAGACGGAAAAGGCCCCAGAGCCAAAAGCCGTGGAAATGGATCCGCAGGCGGTAGAAACAGGAAAACAGGTTGTGAAGTTTTCACAACCGGACCACAACCGAATACCTGTCATAGAAACCTTACATCATTCCCGAAAAGAGAATGAAAGACCAGAGATGGCGATTGACCGGAAGGATGATGGGATAAAAGGACAGGAGGAAGAATGGGAGGAGGACATTTCCGCAGGATTCGTGCCTGGTAATGGAGGCCCCAGGAATCAGGAACTGTTTTTCTCTGCCAGAGAAGGTCGGGAATTCGCTCAGGTGTTGCAGGAAGTCCAGGAATATGTGTCAAGCAAGTATGCCACCCTGCTGACAGGCCATGGGGACGAGGATGTGAAATCTCAGATTAAGCGGTATATCACGAAATACATCCAGGATTACCGGATTGCCGTTCCGGGAATGACCATGGCGCAGCTGGTGGATGGACTGTACACCGAGATGGCAGAGTTCTCGTTTTTAACCAAATATATATTTGGGACTGGTATTGAGGAGGTGGATGTGAACAGCTGGAACGATATCGAGGTACAGTACAGCGATGGAAGAAATGAAAAACTGGAGGAACATTTTGACAGCCCGGAACATGCCGTCAATGTCATACGGCGTATGCTGCATGTAAGCGGGATGGTCCTTGACAATGCCAGCCCTGCCGTGTTGGGGCATCTATCAAAAAACATTCGTATCGCTGTCCTTAAGACCCCTCTTGTGGATGAGGATGTAGGGGTCTGCGCCAGTATCCGTATCGTCAACCCGCAGAGCATGACCCAGGCGGATTTCGTGGAAGGGGGCACTGCAACCGGGGAAATGCTTGACTTTTTGGCGGAATGCATCCGTTATGGAATCTCCGTGTGTGTGGCAGGGGCCACCAGTTCCGGAAAGACCACATTGGCTGGCTGGGTTCTTACCACGGTCCCGGACAGCAAGCGTATTTTCACAATTGAGAATGGTTCAAGGGAGCTGGACCTGGTGCGAGTGAAGGAGGGGAAGGTCATGAACCGCGTTATCCATACACTGACCAGGGATTCCGAGAATGAGAAACAGGCCGTAGACCAGGATGACCTTCTGGACATGGCCCTTCGATTTAATCCGGATATCGTCTGTGTGGGTGAAATGCGCAGTTCAGAGGCTTACTCTGCACAGGAGGCAGCCAGGACGGGTCACACTGTGCTTACCACCATTCATTCCAACAGCTGTGAGTCAACCTACAGGAGGATGGTGACGCTGTGCAAACGCAAATATGATATCTCGGATGAGACCCTGATGTCCCTGGTAACGGAGGCATTCCCGATTATTGTGTTTTCCAAGCAGTTGGAGGACCGAAAACGTAAGGTCATGGAAATCATGGAATGTGAGATCCTTCCGGACGGGAGTCGGAACTTTAGAACCCTATACCATTACAACATTGTGGAAAACCGAATGGATGGAGACCGTTTTATCATCCATGGCAAGCATGAACGGGTACAGGGAATATCAGATAGCCTGAAGAAGCGGTTCCTGGAGAACGGAATGCCGAAAGAGCAGCTTGTGCGATGGGAGGGAGAAGGAGCATGAATATGGTAAGCATACTGGCTTGTACCGGAATGGTGACAGGCTTTTTCCTGATTTTGAGGTTGACCCCGATGGAATTCACGGATGGGGTCTTCCATCATTTTCTAAAATCGCCGGATAGCATCAAGGCAGAAATACAGGAAACGCAGAAAAGAAAAAAGCCGTCTATTCTGCAACGGGAAGTGGCATTGTGTCAGGAGGTACTGTCTCTAACTGGGAAAGGAGACCGAATCTCCTTAATCTGTGCAGCGGCCCTCGGCCTGTTCATAACGGGAGGAATCCTGGCCGTCATGTTGGGGAATGTGTTCCTGATACCGGTCCTGGCAACCGGATTCCTGTTTCTTCCCTTCTGGTATATCCGGCTCATGGAACACCATTATAAAAAGGCCATCGCTTCGGAATTGGAGACAGCCCTGAGCATCATCACAACCGCCTATCTGCGTAGCGAGGACATCCTAACTGCAGTCAATGAGAACATCCATTATCTGAATCCGCCGGTCAGCAGCGTATTCCAGGATTTCCTGGTGAGGCTTAAAGTCATTAACCTGGATATGGAGGCGGCGCTGAAGGAGTTACGGAAGAAGATACGCAATGATGTGTTCCAGGAGTGGGTGGATGCCATCGGTGACTGTCAGTATGACCGTTCCCTGAAATCCACACTTACGCCCATCGTGAATAAGCTGTCCGACATGCGTGTGGTGAATGGGGAGCTGGAGAACCTGGTGTTTGAGCCAAGAAAAGAATTTATAACCATGGTAATCCTTGTCATCGGGAACATTCCGCTCATGTATGCCCTGAACCGTGACTGGTACCAGACGCTGATGCATACTCTGTTCGGACAGGTCATACTGGCTATCACGGCGGCCATTATCTTTGTGTCCACAGCAGCCGTAATACGTCTTACGAAGCCAATTGAATATAGGAGGTAACATGATACCATTACTGTTTGTATTTGGCCTGTCCTTGGCCTCCGGATTCTATTTCCTGGCTGCAGGGGTGTTAAGACTGCCCAGTATGGGAGCCGCCAAGGCGATCACAGAACGTGGGAGCCGGAAACAGAAAGCTACCGGATTCTTGGAGGATGGGATGGACCACCTGTCGATCCTCCTGGCAAGACACATCACTCTGGATGAGTACAAGAAGCGTAGGATGGGCAATATCCTGAAAGCCGCTGGGATGGGGATGACTCCAGAGCTCCATGCCGCTTCCTGTATGGTCAAGTCAGGGGTGACGGCAATCCCTGTTCTGCCGTGTTTACTGTTCCTGCCTCTTGTGACACCGGTCCCTGTTTTTGCAGCGGTCGCTGTTTATTTCAGGGAAACCAGAAAGCCAGAGGAGAAGCTAAGGGAAAAGAGGGATAGGGTGGAACAGGAACTGCCAAGATTCGTAGCCACCATAGAGCAGGACCTGAAGAGCAGCCGAGATGTTCTGTCCATCCTGGAGAGCTTTAAAAAGAATACCAGCGATACCTTCCGGACAGAGCTTGATATCCTGACGGCCGACATGCGTTCCGGAAGCTATGAGGCAGCGCTGACCCGGTTTGAGGCCCGCCTGAATTCACCCATGCTTTCAGACGTAGTAAGGGGGCTCATCGGTGTGCTAAAAAAAAAAAAAGGGGGGGGGGGTTCACACGGGTAAGTT
>JAJQEA010000299.1 GCA_021201905.1 Clostridia bacterium | reverse complement strand
GATAGTTAGATAAACAAGTCCTAAAGAATTATAGTGCTAAATCCTAAAGACGGGAAGGGGCGGGGATGATTATAAGGAACAAATTTCTGATTTGCCATAGAAGAGGGAAGACTCTTTGAAAAAAGCAAAAAAATGAATCTTTCCTGTTTTATGGAATGATGATATACTGAAACTGCTAAATTATATTTTACATATGTGATTAACAAGAGGGATTAAATAAAGCTGCTAGACGTCTTTCCTTGTGAATAGCAGCAGAAATACAGGAATATAAAGCAATCTGGAGGTATTATAATATGAGCAGTATTAGAGAGAATACCGGGGAAACGGTACTGGAATATATGAAAGAAAAGATTGTAAGCGGGGAGTGGTCGGAGGGGACTAAGATTACCAAGGAGGTGCAGCTTGCGGAAGAACTGGGAGTCAGCAGAACGTCTGTCAGAGCTGCTATGGACCGGCTGGTTGCTATGGGGGTTCTGGTTAGAAAGAAAAAGATGGGAACGTTTGTAAAAGAAACATCACCGCAGTTGCTTTTAAACAATCTGGTGCCAGAGCTTATGTTGAATACGTATGATGAACTGGAAATATTGGATTTTAGAGAGATTTTTGAAACAGAGTGTACCATTCGTTTTGCAGAAAAACATTCGGACGAAGAATTCCAAAAACTGGAATCATGTATCAGGGAGATGGAGAAGCATGTCGGATGCGGTAAGAAAGAATTTGCGGAGGCGGATCTCAGATTTCATATGATAATTGTAAACGGATGTAATAACAGTCTGCTGATAAAGGTGATGGGTATCATCCAGGATATTTTGGGATATTATCAGCAGCAGGCCAATCGGACAATTGGCTCTCAAAGCGGGGTTTCAGAGCATAAACGAATTTTGGAAGCCATAAAGGATGAAGATGGGGAACTTGCAGGACTTCTTATGAAGCGGCACATACAGAGAAGCCGGAGGGATATCCATCAGTACAGGGAAAAACAATAAGGTAAGATAGAAAAGAGGGAACATTTCATTGCGGAATGTTCTTTTTTTATTGTAAAAGACATGTCACGCTCTGGCACACTGATGAAATATTAATATATAACATCAAAAACATGTATTATTATGTAATACATATAGTTATGCAATTAGCATAAAAAATAAGGTATAAGTTTGTAATATAATGATAATTGACATATATTGCTGAATGAATTAGAATGTAATCATAATTAATATGTATTACATAATAGGAGGAATAAAAATGAAGAAAGTGGTGGATGCAAGGTCGGCAGTCAACCATATTGAAGATGGAATGACAGTAGCTATTTTGGGCTCTGGTGGTGGAATCTGTGAGCCGACTTATCTGCTTAAGGAACTGCGCAGAAAGTATCTGGAGGAGCAAAAACCGGCAGGTCTTACCTTGCTCCATGCCAATGGCATCGGGGATAAGGATACGTTTGGAACAGATGCCCTGGCGTTGGAAGGACTGGTAAAGAGGGACATTGCCGGACATTGGGGCATGGCGCCGTCTATGGCGGAACTGGCATTGGAAGAGAAGATTGAGGCATATAACCTTCCACAGGGTGTAATCTCCCAGATGTATCATTCAATTGCGTCCCATAAGCCGGGGGTCATTACGAAGACGGGCCTTAACACATTCATTGATCCAAGGATTGAGGGCGGAAAGATGAATGCCAGTGCGAAAGAGGATCTTGTGAAGCTTATCCATCTGGAGGATGAGGAATGGCTCTTCTATCCGAATATCGGGATTGATGTGGCACTGATCCGAGGGACGACAGCAGATGAGAATGGAAATATTTCCTATGAGGAAGAGGCCGCAGTACTTGATGGGGTATCCATTGCTCAAGCAGCAAGGAATAGCGGGGGAATCGTAATTGCTCAGGTAAAATATCTTGCCAAGGCTGGAACTATACCGGCGAAGGATGTGGTGATACCAGGAATCTATGTGGATTATATTGTGGTGGACGAGAACCAGTGCCAGACTTGTGAGAGAGTTTATGATCCCATGCTTGCAGGCAATGTAAAGGCACCGATGGAGCAGCTCAAGCCAATTCCTCTTAATGCCAGGAAGGTTGTTGCCAGAAGGGCCGCAAAGGAATTAAAGGAAGGAATGGTTATCAATCTGGGAGTGGGGATGCCATCAGGAATTGCGGCTGTGGCTGCAGAGGATGGATATCTGGATAAGCTGAATTTTACGGTCGAACAGGGGATTGTCGGGGGGAATGCCTATGGGAGGAGTGATCTTTGGAGTCTCTTATGTTCCGGACGCTATGTTGGATCAGACGCTGCAGTTTAACTTTTATGATGGCGGTGGACTGGATATCGCGTTTTTGGGAATGGCCCAGATGGATATGGAAGGAAATGTAAATTCCAGCAAGACTGGACGGTTGTTATCAGGATGCGGCGGGGCAATCAATATATCCCAGAATGCAAAACGGGTTGTATTCTGTGGTACATTTACTGCAAAGGGATTTCTGGCAGAGATAGGAGATGGGGAGCTCAAGATTTTATCAGAAGGATCTATCAAAAAGCTTGTGGACCAGGTAGATCAGATTACATTCAGCGGTAAGTATGCCAGAAAAGTGAAGCAGCCGGTGCTGTATGTGACGGAACGTGCAGTCTTTGAACTGACAGAGGAAGGAATTATGCTGACGGAGATTGCGCCGGGGATGGATCTGGAAAAAGATATTTTAAGCCAGATGGAGGCCAGGCCTCTGATCTCGCCGGAACTAAAAGTGATGGACAAGGAACTTTTTGAGGATTAAAGGGAGGAGCAAATATATGGCAACGAAAATTCGATACAGAGAAGAAAACAGTAAGGCGTTTATTACATTTTATGAAGAGGAAGAGAGAAAACCCTGCACCCTGGACTGGGAGGTGCTGGGAGAATTGGAAGCATGTATCCATAGGATTCAAGGCAGGCTTACTGAAATTCGTACAGTGATCCTTGAAAGTGCTTCACCGAAGTCTTTTATCGTAGGGGCAAATATTGCGGTCTTAAAAACACAGACAGCAGATAATATTGCAGACTGGGTGCTGAATGGACACCGGATTTTTAATCAGCTGCAGCTCCTGCCTGTTCCGGTCATTGCAAAGGTTGCAAGATTTGCGCTGGGAGGCGGCCTGGAGTTAGCTATGTCGTGCGACTTTATTATTGCCGGGGAGAATGCGCAGTTTGGACAGCCGGAAGCATCTTTGGGAGTGATGCCTGGCTGGGGCGGGAGTTACCGGCTGCCTATGCTGATCGGGCCAAACCGTGCAAAGGAAGTATTTATGACAGGGAGAAAGCTGGATGCCCGGACCGCATACGAATGGGGACTGGTTAACTATGTCTGCCCGGAAGAGGACCTGGATGCGGTGACAGAAGAGTTTGCTGCCCAGATTGCCGATAATGACGCAGGCGTGCTGGCAAAGGTGAAGCGAATTATTTTTGACGATTATCAGAAAGGCATTCTGCATAATGGATTTCTGGAAGCGGAAACTTCAAGAATCTGTATGTCATCAGAAGGAACAAAGCATAGGCTTAACAGTTTCTTTGAGAGCAGAAAAAAAATAACTGCCGGGAGAGAGAAGATGGAATTACATGATGCAACAATAAGTAAAAGAACTGTTTGGGTAACAAGCTGTAATACCCTGGTCGTGGGAACGGGGGCTGCCGGATATGCGGCAGCCTGCCGGATTTATGAGGAAGGCCAGAAAGACGTGCTGATCTTGACGGAAGGGATAAAATGCGGAACCTCCAGAAATACCGGCTCAGATAAGCAGACGTACTATAAACTGAACCTTTGCGGAGATGCACCAGATTCCATTCAGAATATGGCAGAAACTTATTTTGAAGGAAAAGGAATGGATGGGGATTTGGCACTATGCGAAGCCGCCTTCAGTCCCCGTTGTTTTTATTATCTTTGTGAGGCGGGGGTTACTTTTCCCCATAATATCTTTGGAGAGTACAGCGGGTATAAGACGGATCATGACCCTGCTATGCGTGCTACATCGGCCGGTCCATTAACCTCCCGTTATATGACAGAGGCATTGGAAAAAAGAAGTGCATCCTATCAGATTCCCGTACTGGATCAATGGCAGGTTATTCGGATTCTTACAGAAGGGGAAAGATGTATTGGTGTGATGGCACTTCACCGCGGGGATGGAAGATATCTTTTGGTCAATGCGGTGAATGTTGTATTTGCTGTAGGAGGACCGGCGGGCGTCTATGAGCGTTCCGTGTATCCGGCGTGTCAGCACGGTTCTACAGGGATTGCTCTGGAAGCGGGTGTGGCAGCAAAAAATATGATAGAATGGCAGTATGGCATTGCTTCAATCAAATTCCGCTGGAATCTGTCAGGTGCTTATCAGCAGGTACTACCCAGATATATTTCTACAGACCAGAGCGGAAATGATGAACGGGAATTTCTGGAGGACTATTTTACCGATCCCAAAGAACTCTTAACTGCTGTCTTTTTGAAAGGTTATCAATGGCCTTTCGATCCTGAAAAAGTAAAGGAAAAGGGTTCTTCTATGATTGACTTGCTGGTCCATGAAGAAACAGTACGAAAGCACCGCAGGGTTTATCTGGACTATACACAAAATCCACGTTGCATAGAGATACTGGGAACGGATTGGTATCTGGCTCTCCCAGAACCGGTAAAGTCATATCTGGTGAATTCTCATGCCCTGCAGGATACGCCCATTGAACGGCTGAAACATATGAACCGGAAAGCAGTGGAGTTGTACAGATCCCATAACATTGACCTTGAAACAGAACGGCTGGAGATTGGTGTATGTGCACAGCACAATAACGGAGGGCTGGAAGGAGATATCTGGTGGGAGAGTAACCTGAAGCATTTTTTTCCGGTTGGAGAAGTGAATGGTTCCCATGGGATTCACCGGCCGGGAGGAAGCGCTTTGAATGCCGGACAGGTGGGAGCCTTAAGGGCAGCCATGAAAATTGCGCGTCAGTACATGCAGCCCCCTATGGAAGAAGCCGTATTCCTCAATGTGGTAAAGGAACAGGCCGAAGAAAAAATCATTCTTGCAGAGAATTTTATGTCTGACAATAAAGATGGGATTTCTCCAAAGGATCTGAACGGGGAAATCGGGGCAATTATGTCCCAATGCTGTGCTCATATTCGCTCGAGAGAACAGACTGAAAAGGCAGTAAAAGAACTGGAGTATATTCTGAAAACCAGGCTGCCTGCGATGGCAGCGAAGAACATGCAACAGCTTACGCAGGCATTTCAGGTATTCGACACCCTGATCACTGCCAGGGCATTGACGGCATGTATCCGGAATTATATCGAAAACAAGGGTGTAAGCAGAGGCTCCTATCTAATCAGCGATGAAAGAGAGGATAACTGCTTTCTGTACGGGAATGACCCTTACGCGGATCAGATACAGATGTATGTAACCAGAGAGGGCAGAGAAAGAATAGCATGGCGGCCTGTCCGACCGATTCCTGCCAGAGAGCTTTGGTTTGAAAATGTATGGAAAGAATATGTGGCAGCTATTCAGGCGGACGATTAAGAAAAGGCTGGTACAAAAAGGGGATTACGGAAGTGTAAACGGTTATGAGAATCTTAGAGAGGAGAAAGGCAGAATGAAAAATAAAACAAAGAAAAGTCTGCTTCTGTTGGTATTTTGTATCTCTGTCTGCATGGCATCCGGCTGCGGCAAAGGCTCAGGCAGCACAGACAACAAGGGGGAACGGAAGATTATCTATGTGGGGCATAACCAACCCGCAGATCATCCAACAAACCTGGGAATGCTTGCTTTTGAGGAGTATATAGAAAAGGAATTGGGAGATAAGTATGACGTTCAGGTATTTCCAAATGAACTTCTGGGTTCCCAGACCGATATGGTTCAGCTGACCCAGACAGGTGCCATTGATATCTGCGTAGCCAGTAATGCGATTATGGAGACTTTTTCACCGGCGTTTACATTGTTTAATTTGCCCTATCTTTTCACATCCGTAGACGCCTTTTATGCAGCAATGGAGGATGAGAGTATTACAGAACCTATATTTTCGTCCACAGATGGCGCGGGATTTTCAGTTGTCACATGGCTGGATCTGGGAACGAGAAATTTTTATACAGTATCCCGCGCCATTGAGAAACCGGAGGATTTGCGGGGGCTTAAGATCCGCGTACAACAGTCTGCAACAAATGTAGAGATGATGAAACGGCTGGGAGGATCGGCAACACCGATGGGATTTGGTGACGTATATACCGCTCTCCAGTCCAATATTATTGATGGGGCGGAGAACAGTGAAATTGTATTGACTGCAAATGGGCATGGGGAGGTATGCAAATATTTTTCCTACGATATGCACCAGATCACACCAGACAGTGTAATTGTAAACAATAAATTTCTGGAAGGCCTGCCGGAAGAAGACAGAGAGACTTTTGAGAAAGGATTTGCGCTGATTAATCAGGTGGAACGTGAGAACTGGGATGTATCGGTTGCAGAAGCTAAGAAAAGAGCGGAGACGGAGCAGATGGTTCAGTTTATTTATCCGGATACGAAGCCTTTTCAGGAGTTATGTTCTCCAATACATGAGGAGTACCTGAAATCCAATCCGGAAAAACAGCCCATCTATGATAAGATACAGGAATATAATACATATTATGCAGCAGAAAGCAAATAGCAGGAGGTGATGACAAATGAAAAGAATCAGAAAAGTTCTTGATAGGCTGCTAAATGTACTTGCAGGGACGTGTTTCCTCGCTATGACTGTTTTGACCTGCTGGCAGGTATTTACCAGATTTGTATTAAAAAATCCTTCTTCGTGGTCTGAGGAACTGATATCCTATCTGTTCGCCTGGGCCAGTCTTCTGGGAGCGGTACTTGTCACAGGAGAACGGGGACATATGAATATTCCGATTTTTGTGGAAAAGTTAAATCCGTCAGGGCAGAAACTATTAAATTGTCTTGGGGAGCTGGTTGCATTGGTTTTTTCAGCGGCAATCCTCATCTACGGAGGAACACAAATTAATATACTTGCCATGGGACAGATGACTTCTTCTCTTGGAGTTGCGGTTGGAGTGTTCTATATTCTGCTTCCGGTATGTGGTGTTTTCAGCGTAGTATATACCATTTTAAATATCGCAGACATATGGAATGGAACACAGGAAGAAAGGGAGGTGGAATAGATGGCTGTTGAATCCTTGTGCATTATTTTGGTTGTGTTGTTTGTTATGCTCGCGATTGGCGTTCCGATTACATATTCCATCGGGATTGCTTCGCTGGTGGCAATCGTGAGAGTCCTGCCCTTGGATGTGGCCGTGTTGACAGCGGCACAGAGAACATTTGTAGGAATGAGCAAATTTACGCTGACAGCAATTCCTTTCTTCGTCCTTGCAGGGAACATTATGAATCAGGGTGGTATTGCCAAGAGTATTGTTGATTTTGTGATGGCACTTCTTGGGAGGCTTCCGGGCGCGCTTTTGGTTACGAACGTAGGCGCTAATGCGCTGTTCGGCGCAATCTCCGGTTCCGCATCTGCGGCAGCGGCAGCAGTAGGAAGCATGGTACGGAAAGGAGAAGAAGAGCAAGGGTATGACAAGGCAGTATGTGCCGCTACGAACGGCGCCTCCACACCGTCAGGACTTTTAATCCCGCCCTCTAATGTGTTGATTACATATTCCCTTGCATCCGGCGGCACCTCTGTGGCAGCTCTGTTTATGGCTGGGTATGTTCCAGGTATTATATGGGCATTGTGCTGTATCATAGTCAGTATTTTTCTGGCCAGGAGATTGGGGTATGTCAATAAGGCGAAAGGAAAATATGACTGGAAGAATCTCGGTGTAACATTCCTGCATGCGCTTCCGGCCTTATCCCTGATTATCGTAGTCATCGGCGGAATTATTGGCGGCGTGTTTACAGCTACTGAGGGAGCTGCTGTTGCAGTACTGTATTCTCTTGCGATTGCGATTTTCAATAAAAAAATCACGTTGAAATCCTTCTGGGCCATTGTGATTGAAAGCGCCAAGATGAGTGGTATGGTCGTATTCCTGACAGGGGTATCCAATGTCCTTGGCTGGGTGATGGCATTTACCCAGATTCCGCAGACGGTAGCAAATGCTGTTCTGGGTACAACGGGAAGCATGGTATTGATTCTGTTGATCATGAACCTGATTCTGCTGGTATCAGGAACCTTTATGGATGTACCGCCCGCGGTATTGATTTTCACTCCGCTGTTTCTGCCTATCCTTACAACGCTGGGAATCCATCCGGTACATTTTGGACTGATTCTTGTATATAATCTTTGTATTGGAAATGTAACACCTCCGGTGGGAAATACCTTATTCGTCGCGATTAAGATCGGGGATACGACACTGCAAAAAGTCATGCCGTATATGCTGTGGTATTACGCAGCAATCCTTGTGGGATTACTGCTGGTTACCTATATTCCTTTCTTGAGCCTGGGATTGCCGAGTGCACTGGGATTAATCTGATAATAAGGGCAGAAAGATAAAATTGTTGGTTATCACGCTGATAACCAACAATTTTAATGAGTAGCTGTAAATGAACACAAACCATTCGTCTTATGTTCATTTAGCTGGTCAAAGGCGAATCAATCATATAGTTTGCTTCAGATTTACATGGGCTTTAAGTTTTTGTCCAGCCGGTTCACCATCCATGCGAGACGCTTTTCACACCCTGCATCTGTCTTTGCATCAAGGTATGCCCGTGTATATGTTTTCTTTACCGATAAGGACATAGCCAAAAAATTCGTGTAAGCTGGTTCATATCCTTTTATCAGCTCAGCCAAAGAATTGATTTGCTGCTCTGTCACTACCGGTTTAGTTGGGGCATCCCACTGGCCGTTGTTTTTAGCTTCATCGATTTTGGCTCGTCCATATTCGGTCATGAGCCCCTGTCGCTCCAGCATTTCAGCCAGCCCTTTGTTTTTCTCCGACCACTTGCTGTTTTTACGGCGCATAGAAAAATATTTTCGATAGGTTTTATCATCAAGGCTCTGCATCTGCCCGTCAATCCAACCGAAGCAGAGGGCTTCCTCCAGTGCTTCGCCTGCCTTGATTGTTTTCGGCCCGCCTGCCTTACCAAACAGAAGCCAGATTCCTGTATTTGACAGGCAATTTTCAAGCAGCCATTTTCGGAACGCTTCTCTTGTAGAAAATTCCATTACCTCGTTCATGTGTTCCTCCTAACGTCTGAGTTCTTAATTTGCTGGTTGCTGCTCTATTTAGCGCCCAAACGTATGGTTATGCCAATAAAAGATTTTCGTTTCAACTTTTCCTCCTCAACACCTGATTGATCCTTTATAAAACCTCCCAATATATGGGAAGTTACCAATCTTATAAGTTGTCAATTATTTCTCTTTCACTGAATGTTTCTGCTTTTCCTGATAAGAGTTTTAGAACAAAATCATCAAAGGTGTCTGCCAGTTTGGGCGCTATTTTAAGGATATTCTCATAGTTGAAAGGGATGCTGTGCATTTTTTCCTTATACCATGAAATATCATCTTCTCCGCTCAACAGCGAATGGAAGCATTGAAACACAGGAAAAGAGGGTGAATTTGTATCAAAACATATACTATCACCGTCGAGTGTTGAGGCAAATGTAAATAATCCCAAAGGAAGAATATTTGCCCCGGGAATATAATCGGTGTTTTCTTCTATTACTCTGTTTATACCATAAAAAACGAAATCCCCATATTCAACATCATTTTTTGGAACAGAGTTTGTATATACATCAAGGAAGGTGCTTGGCAGTCTGTTAGAAGCCAATTCCGTTATCTTTTCTATAGCGGTTTTACTTGGACGCATAAATTCTATTCCATCAAGAGATTCCAAAAATTTATAAAATTGATTTTCCATAAAGACCTCCTAATTATCCGATTTATCGTTGGCTGATTTCACTTCCGCCTCCACGTACTTCCGATTTATCAAGTAAGCCTTATCCGTCTAAGGCAAACAAATTTTATGTTTTCTTAATTTTAATACGTCAGAGAGTATCTGTCAAACATGGTATTTTTTTGCAGATATACATGATAAGACTACGGCCTGTCCACTATGGTCTGAGGATTAGATTATAATGAGGAATATTGAGATACCTTGGAAGAAGGATGACGGAATTCGCTGTAACTTGATGATTACTAACTGGTGAAGCTGTGATATACTGTAAGACATACAGGTACAGGGAAGAAATATCTTTTTATAAGTTTTAACTTTAATCCCATACAATAAAAGTTCACAGTGAGGTTGTACTATGAAAAAGACAAAGGAATACCTTATTTCATCCATACTGTTTGCAATAGGCGCAGTGATTTGGTTTATCACAATACCTATGGATTACGGTTATAGAGGAATACTTGACACTTTGTTTGTCCTGCATTGTTGCTGCGCATTATTATTTGGTTTAGCTTCTATCGCTTTTTTATTCGATTTAGACGTAATAATCATAATAAGAAAAACAGCAGCTTTTAAAATAGGTGACAATATGAAAAAACTATTAATATGGGGTGCAGGCGATCAGGGAACCGTAACATTAAGTTGTGCAATGGCAATGAATGAATATGAACAAATTGATTTTCTTGATTTTAAAGAAAAAGGACACCGTGAAATTCCTGGGTTTACAATTTATGAAGAAGAAAAAGAGGACTTGCATCATTTTTTCAAAAAATATGATGAAGTCATCGTTGCTACAGGTGAAAACAATTTAAGAGAAAAGAAAGTCTTGCAACTGATAGATATGAATATTCAGCTTGCAACAATGATTCATCCAACGGCAACAATAAGTTCATACGCTAAAATTTCGTAAGGATGTACGATTTTAGCTCATACCGCTATTAACATTAATGCATATATTGGAATGGGCTGTATTGTGAATACGGGAGCTATTATTGAACATGATTGTATAGTTAATAACTTTGCGAATATATGTCCGGCAGTTGCGATGGCAGGTCATGTTGTGATTGGATATAAAACATTTATGGGGATTGGCAGTACTGTAATTGATGATGTGACAATTGGTGAAAAAGTAACAATCGGTGCTGGTGCTACTGTTATTGGAAATATTCCTGATAATAGTGTTGCTGTAGGGATTCCAGTAAAAGTAATAAAAGTAAAAACGAATAAACAGGACTATTTTGAATGTCATAGACGAAACGAAGAATAACGATGATTATGGAGGTCTGGGGAGAGTGCCCTGAAGGATTCCTGATGTTAGAGTATTTGGGGCAAAAATCTAGCATAAACAGGGCAAATAATGGCTATTATTAGCCCGAATTTTTTGGTCCTTCCACAGAGGCAGGATGGTATTTGAATCATATATGGGAAAAATTCAAGGTCAGCTGACGAAAAATTGGCTGGCCTTTTTACGTGATATAAATGAAATAAAAGCCACGTTGAGGTAAAGAGTGGGTGCAGAGCCTGAGCGGGAAGGGGTCTATGATGTATATGGTATGTTTCCAGTGGTTGAGGTTTATCTGCATGCTCTTTGGAGCGTACTGAAGATAGAGAGTAAATGAGAGTTGACGCCGGATGAATTGGAATGGGCAAAAGAATACTGGATGGGCCAAGCTGCCGATGGGTGAGTTGAAGGCATTGAACAGACCGATATTAAGTGTGAAGGAGGCGGGATTCTCAATGTCCACTTTTATAATTCATCGACGATTTATGGCCCCCGGACAGAGCAGAAACTGAAGGGAATGGAGACCGTGCAGCATGGTCTCCAGATAGGAGGAATGTTATGATGCAGGTCCGTATTTATGCAGAACGGTGTAAGACCGATTCAGGGTATAAGGGAGAAAGCCTGATACTCCCAACATACCAAATGGCGATGGAAAACGCCAAGCTGTGTGCGGGAGTTGCGGAAGGGGAGGGATACTCCCTAAAACTGGTTGGCGAGTGGCCTGATTTCCTATATGAGCTGCTGGAAACATGCAGCGCTACGTTGGAGGAAGTGAATTTACTGGCACAGAAACTTTCTCAGATGAGTCAGGAGGAGATGGACACCTATGAGGGGGTTATACAGTCTGTAGCAGAACAGAGCATCAGGAACCTGATTAATGCGGCTTACAATCTGGACCGCTTTGAGTTTATGCCAGACATTATGAATGAGGAGGAGCTGGGCGGGGTATCCATCAAAAATGACTTAGTTCCGGTCATTCGGAACCTGCCGGAGGATGTATATCCCCTCTTGTCCTTGAAAGCGGTGGGGAATTATGTGAAGGAACAGAAGCAGGGTGTTTTTACCTCAAAGGGATACTGCTGCCGCAGCACGGAAGGCTGGGTGGAACCGTATGATGGGAAGGAACTTCCAGAACAGACGATGGAGGATTATATTTTTTATGTGCACTTGCAGGCATTAAAAAGAGAAGAAGATGTCTGGCTGAAACTTCCATGTAGCGAGGGGAAGACGCGGCAGGTCCTTGCCGATCTGGGGATTCACACATTTAAGGAATGTACCATCACGGAAATATGCAGTCCGCTTCCCCATTTTGAAAATGCCTTTAATCAAGATGTAGAGGTTGAAACGTTAAATGCATTAGCATTTACCATCTACGGTATGGAATGTCTTAGGGCAGGAGGCGCCAATCTGGAGGCTGAGGCGTTCCGGAATTTTGATTTTGAAAGCTACGGGAGGGAAGAATGCGGGATAAGCAGGCCGTGTATGACACCATATGGCGCCATTTCCGATGAACCACCACTGGAGGAAGGACAGGAAAATGGGCTGCAGATGGAATGATAGATACAAAACCATGCAGGACATGAAGGCGGTTAGAAATCATCAATATCTGGCTTGTGATGCTTGTAATGCTTAATGGGGCCTCCATGGCTCTGGGAATGGCAATGGGAGAAGATAAAGAAAATAAACAAACAGATTGAAAAAATCATTTGAAAAAAACACAAAATATGTGTTAAAATTTATCTGTAGCTGCTAGATATAGTAATTACGGGTTAACGGAAATCGGTTTCGCTCTTATTCGCTGCGTGAGCTGAGTT
>JAJQEA010000051.1 GCA_021201905.1 Clostridia bacterium | reverse complement strand
GCTCCGGGGAGGATGCCTTTGGCAGCGCCAAGGACCTGACATCCCTGACCGGCCTGATTGAGAATAATATAAGCGTCAATGTGCGCCGTGTGCTGGAGAAGCTGTACGGACAGGGCAATGTGGCTGTATCCGTAAAGGGAACCGTTAATATGGAGCGGCTGATACAGGAAAATACCCGGTACAGTACGCCGGAGAAGATTGATGAGCAGGATAAAACAGGACTTCTCAACAGGGAAGACACGCTGAATGAGAATACGGCGGCAGCAGACCAGGGGGCGGGAGGCGTGGCCGGGGCAGATGCCAATGCGGACACTCCCCGGCATACCAACCAGGCGAATAACCAGGCCATAGCGGACAGCTACAGCAACAGCAGCGCCACCAGGGAATGGCTTTACGACTCGGTAAAGGAACAGCGTCAGGTGGACCCGGGTGTGCTGGAAAACGCCACGGTGGGTATTGTGATTAATACGGATGATACCACCACGGTGACCAATAACCAGCTGCTCAACCTGGTGGCTGATTCCGCGGGGATTCCACGGGACCAGGCCAGCCAGTGCATTACCATTGTCAGGGCGCCCTCCCAGGAGGTGGTGCCTGTGATCGTTCCACCCGATCAGCCGGGGACTGAGGATAAGGGGCTGCCTCTGCCTATCATCATAGCCATGGCGGCAGGCGGAGTTTTGATTCTGCTGCTTCTTGTACTGCTGCTCATGGAGAGAAGGCGCCGCCGCAAGAAGGCGGATGAGTATGTGGATTCCCCCGGTATGTACGCTGTGGAGGAAGAGGCCAGAGAAGCGGAGACGGAAGTTCCTGTCAATGTCCTTAATACGGAAGCCGGGATGCAGATGCAGGCGGAGAACGCTGAGATGGAGCGCAACGAGGAAATCCTTAATCTCAGGATGCAGCACAGCCTGAAGCTAAAACAGAACATAGGGGATTTTGTGGATTAGAATCCTCAGATAGCAGCAAAGCTTGTACAGAGCTGGCTGAGAGGGGAGGTGGAGGATCTTGCCGGAAACCGCAGAAGAAAAGAAAGATAAGACGGAATCGGCTAAGGGGCCTGTGGATATCAAGAATATGGATACAAAGCAGAAGGCGGCCATTGTGGTTGTTTCCCTTGGAGCCGACAGGGCTTCCCAGATTTATAAATATCTGAATGAACAGGACATTGAGGACCTGACCTATGAGGTGGCCAAGATGGGAAGGACCACCAACAGCCAGGTGGAGGGAGCGCTGGACGAGTTTTATAAGCTCTGCCTGACCCACAAGATGATGACGGACGGAGGGCTTGATTATGCCAGGAATGTTCTGGAGAAGGCCTTTGGGGAGTCAACAGCCAGAAGCCTGCTGGAGAAGGTGTCTAAGACCCTTCAGTCTAAGCCCTTTAATTTCTTTATGAAGGGTGACCCCAAGGCGCTGCTGGCCCTCCTGCAGCATGAACGGCCCCAGGTCATCGCGCTGATCATGTCCTACATGGACCCGGAGCAGGCGGCCCAGGTGCTGGAGCAGCTGCCTGAGGCCAAGCGGATTCCCACTCTGGAAGGAATGGCAAAAATGGACCGGGTATCCCCGGAGGCCATCGCCATTGTGGAGGAGGAGATGAAGCGCAAGTTTGCAACCATCATTACCAGCGAGGATAACATGAATCTGGGCGGCGCGGATTATGTGGCGGATATCATGAACCATGTGGACCGCACCAATGAAAAACGCATCTTTGATGAGATGGATAAGATTAATCCTGAACTGTCCCAGAGCATCCGGGACAAGATGTTTGTATTTGAGAATATCATGGATATGGATGACCGCTCGGTACAGCGCTTTGTCCGTGACTGTGATCCGAGGGATATCGTATATGCGCTTAAGAGCGCGTCCGATGAGATGAAGCAGGTATTCTTCTCCAACATGTCAAAACGTATGGCTGAAACCGTGCAGGCTGACCTGGAGATTACCACCAATGTCAGGCTGAAGGATGTGGAGGAAGCGCAGCAGCGTATTGTCAATATCATCCGGAATCTGGAGGATGCTGGTGAAGTGATTATCAAGAAGGGGGGGAGATGATGATGACAACATCATCGTCTAGCTGCATCATAAAGCCGGGAGCGGGTATCGAAGTCATGCGGTTTGTCCCTCCCTCCGAGACGGATATGGCGCCGAAGAGACAGGAAGGCGGGGGTAAGGGGCCGGAGCATGGCGGAACCGGGGAAAAGCGTTCCGACCCTGCCCCAAGGGCGGCCGGACATAATACGGCGGATGCTGTGGAGAATGCCAGGGAGGAAGCCCGGCAGATACTGCAAAAGGCCAACCAGATGGCAGGGGATATCCTCAGGGAGGCAGGGACACAGGCGGAGTAGCTTAAGAAAACCGCCATAGAGGAAGGCTGCAAGGAAGGCTTTGAAGCGGGATACAAATCGGGAACAGAGCAGGCGGCAGCGGAGCAGGATGCGTTTTTCAGACAGAAGGAAGAGGAATTCAGGCGCGATATGGAGCAGGCCCTGGCATCCATTGACCGGGAAAAGGAAAAAAGCCTCAGGAATTACCTGGAGGAATTAAAGGATTGTTCCATTGCCATTGCTGAAAAGGTCATACACATCAGTCTCAGATCCAGCGGGGAAGTCATCAAGAGGATGCTTGCGGCTGAGACGGAAAAGCTGAAAAAGACGGCCTGGGTCAAGATATATATGGAAAAGACGGACTATGACATGATGGTGGAGGCGGACGCGGATGTGGTCAGTGAACTGGCCAAGCTGTCGGACAATATAAAATTCGTGGTCATGGATAAGGAGTCCAGCGGAAACTGCATCATTGAGATGCCGGATGAGATTGTTGATATCAGTGTGGACACCCAGATGGAGAACATCCGGGAAATACTGGAAAATATCAGGTTTTAGGAGAGGTTATGTTTGAGAAAATCCCCAAGCTGGTTTCTAAATCAGAAACAGTCAGCCATATAGGGAAAATTGAAAATGTGGTGGGTATGTTGATGGAGGCTTCCGGCGGAAGGTCCAGTATCGGCGATATCGTGATGATTTACAACGAAGAGCAGAACTGCCAGATGCCGGCCGAGGTGGTGGGCTTTAAAGACGGAAAGATACAGATCATGACGTATGAGGCCACAAGCGGCATTGCCTCAGGAAGCTTTGTCCGCAATACGAAGCGCCGCCTGAAGGTGCCTGTGGGGGATTTTCTTGTGGGCAGGATCATCAATGCCCTGGGGAGTCCCATAGACGGCAAAGAGGAGTTTAAGGCAAACCGTTTCTACACGGTCAGCAGTCCTTATACCAATCCCCTTAACCGCCCTCCCATCAGGGAACGCCTGGAATTTGGTATTAAGGCCATAGACGGGCTTAACACCATCGGAAAGGGCCAGAGAATCGGGATATTCGCCGGTTCCGGCGTGGGTAAGAGCACCCTCATGGGCATGATAGCCAAAAATGTGAAGGCGGACATTAACGTCATAGCGCTGGTGGGGGAGCGTGGAAGGGAAGTGCTGGAGTTTGTGGAAAAGGACTTGGGGGAGGAGGGAATGCGCCGTTCCATCCTGGTGGTTGCCACCTCGGACCAGCCGGCTATGCTGAGGATGAAGTGTCCCCTGGTGGCCACCACCATAGCGGAATATTTCAGGGACCAGGGCAATGATGTACTGCTCATGATGGACTCCCTTACCCGTTATGCCATGGCCCAGAGGGAAATCGGCCTTGCAATCGGGGAGCCGCCCATAGCCAGGGGATATACGCCTTCCATCTACGCGGAATTCCCCAGGCTGTTAGAGCGGAGCGGTAACTTTAATAAGGGTTCCATAACCGGAGTCTATACGGTGCTGGTGGAGGGGGATGATACCAATGAACCAATAGCGGACACGGTCCGGGGTATTCTGGATGGGCATATTGTGTTGAGCCGCCAGCTTGCCAATGAAAACCATTTTCCCGCCATTGATATCGGGGCCAGCATATCCAGGCTTATGGTGGATGTGGTTTCGGCGGAACACAGGAGGGCGGCCTCACATTTCCGCAACATGCTGGGACTGTACCAGAAAAATTCGGATCTTATCTCCATCGGCGCATATAAGAAGGGGACCAACGCGGCTCTAGACGAGGCGGTTGCCAGGATAAACAGCATGAATTCATTTTTGCAGCAGGGCATTGAGGAGTCATTTACCTATGACCAGACCCTGAAGCTTATACAGAATATCGCAGGTTAAAGGAGGGACTGCCGTTGAAACGGTTTAAATACAGCCTTGACACCGTGCTGGATTATAAGACCCAGGTACTTGACGAATTGAGGTCGGAACATGCGGTCATTGCCAGGAATGTCATGACAAAGCAGGAAGAGATTGTCATGATGAAGGAAAAATTAACCGGCTTTCAGGAGGGATTTGACCAAACAAAATCCATGGGAGATTCCATTGAGAATTTCCGCCTGTATGACATGTGTATTGGAAGGATGGAAGAACTCATCAACAGGGAGAAGGAAGAACTGTCCTTTTTAAAAAAGCGGGAAGAGAGCAAAAAGAAAGAGGTGATTTCCGCAAAGGTGGACACCTCCAAGTTTGAAAGGCTGAAGGATAAGAGGATGCAGGCATATCAAAAAGCTGAGATGAAGGAAGAAGAGGGCTTTGTGGAGGAATTCATCATCAGGGACATTACGAGAGGCCGTTTCCAGGGCCGGATTTAGGCCGGACTAAGGTAATCACGGCTACCAGGCCGTTGGTTATAAATATCATGATAGAAAGGAGGGACAGGCATGGAGAGAATGGATTTGACACAGATGGTTCGTCAGACTGCGCAGACCGCGGATTCCGGCATATCGGTTAACCGGGACAGGGCGGATGACAGGAGCGGCGGAGACTTTCTGCAGATGTTAAGAGGCAGGCAGCAGGCATTAGACCGCCAGGACAGGGAAGAACGGCTGTCAAAGAAGGACGGGTCCAGGGATAAGAAAAGCCAGGTGGAGAAAAAAGACGCGGGCGCAAAGGAACAAGAGCCCGGACAGGAGCCGGTGGAAGCGGTAAAAGCAGGCGCGGGCCTTGCCCTGAAGGGGTTCCCGTTGCAGTTTAAGGTGAACCAGGAACTGTTTGCAGAGGAGTGGGATGCTGCTGTTTCAGACATGCAGGACACAGAAGCCCGGATACAGGTGCAGATACCGGCTGCTTTGGAGGACATGGGTGATGAACCTGTTAAGGAGGCACGGCAGGCGCTGCCGGATCCTACGGTTTCCAAGCCGGAAAACCGGACAGACCTGGAACAATGGGTCCCGGATGAGGGCGCAGTCCCCGCCGGCCAGGCGGAACAGCCGTTTCAGGCAATGGGGAAGGAAGAACCGTTTCCGGTACCCGGGGCAGAAAAAGGCCGCAGCCAGGAAGAACCTGTCGGGGACAAACCGGCAGACGGGCTTACCAGGCAGGTGCTGCGGGAGCAAGGATCGGAACAGGCTTCGGTCATCCCGGTGAAGGCACAGACCCAGGACAGGACCGGCGGCAGTCAACAGCAGGAGGAGGAACTTCCCCTGGCCCATGGGGTGGATTCACGGCCAGCGGTATCCCGTCCGGATTTTGGGACCGCGGGACAGGCAGAGGCCCAAAGCCCTGTAAGGACAACCATGGAGGAACTGCCGGAGACTTTTGCCAGGACATTGGCAGACAGGATGCCGGACAGCAACGGCACGCTGACCATCGAGTTTGAGCCGGCTTCCCTGGGAAAGGTGACCCTGAGGGTCATATATGAGGCCGGGCGTACATCGGTGTCCCTGATGTCGGACAACCCCAAGACCCTGGAAATTCTCAGCCAGAACGCGGGACAGATAGCCGGAATCCTGGAGGATAAGACAGGCAGGGAGACGGTGGTATACACATATCAGTCACAGCAGCAGTTTGCGGATTCCAGGCAGGGCGGCAGGGAAGGACGCAGGGAGCCGGGGGAGCAAAGGAGCGACAGAAGAAGGGAACAGCGGGATTCATTTGCGCAGCAGCTCCGGCTGGGCCTTATTTAAAGCAGAAGGAGAAAACAGATGGCAGATGGTATTAATATAAGCGGAACCGCGGACCCTTATACACAACAGGTTTATTCAGCCGGCTCCAATGAAAAAAACACGCTGACAGTTACCAGCTTTATCAAGCTTCTGGCAGCGCAGCTGGCCAATCAGGACATGACCAATCCCATGTCCAACAGTGAGATGATGGGCCAGATGACACAGATGGCCATGGTGCAGTCCATGGGCGCCATGACGGATTCCATCACCACATCAACGGCGGTTACCAGTCAGACATATGCAGCGGGCCTGGTGGGACAGGAGCTTACGGTGGCAGTAACAGAGGAAGGACCTAACGGCCTGCCGGTGCCGGTAAATGTCAAATACGGGACGGTGGTATCCGTGAATCTGACCGGAGGTGTGCCCATGATTAAACTGGAAGGCGATGATGAGGAATATCCCCTTTCCTATGTTCTCGGTATTGGCCGCATTGATAATCCTTATGCGGAAGACGGTAAGGATAAGGAAGATGAGAATGAGGGAGGAGAAGGTGAAAAAATAACAGAGGAAGGTAAAACGGAGAATCCCCTCCTGGATAAGAACCTGTATGTCTGATTTTTATGCATATCAGGGAGGAAGAATATGATGGGAATAAACGGAATATATAATCCGGGCTTTGCCCAGGCGGCAGGAACCGGTAAAGCCATGTCCGGCCAGGACGGAAATGGTAAGGGTGCCAGCTTTGGCGAGATATTAAAGGCCCGCATGGATGACCGCCTGAATTTTTCCAAACACGCCTCCAGACGTTTGGAGGAACGGGGCATCGCGGTTGACAGCCAGCTTTTGGACAGACTGGAGCATGCCGTTAAAGAGGCGCGCAGGAAAGGCGCCAGGGATGTTGCAATCATAGGAAGCCAGGGCGTATTTATTGTCAATGTGCCAAACAATGTGGTGGTCACCACCATGACGCAGGAAGATATGAAAGACAGGGTTTTTACAAATATTGATAGTGCTGTCCTGATGTAGGCAGGACTGACAGAGTGCCGGGCCGGATGCCAGAAGCGCAACGGCAGGGGCAGCAGAAAGGACTAATACATGTTAAGAGCAATGGACTCAGCGGTCGCAGGCCTGCGGGCGCATCAGAGTAAATTAGACGTTATAGGAAACAACATAGCAAATGTCAACACCTTTGGATTCAAGGCACAGACCTTTACCTTTAAGGAGGCTATGTACCAGAGCGCCGTCAATTCCACCGGAGGAGTCCTGGAAACGGCGGCAGGAACCAACGGCGCCCAATATGGTTACGGAACATTGATGGGCTCCATTATCACGGATATGACGGCCAGCACGCCGTCCCAGGTGGGAGGGCTGAACGCATGTCTCAATGCCCAGGGCTTTTTCATCACTGCGGCTGTGCCGGACAAGAGCACATCCCTGACAGGCACAGATACGGCCGAGCTCTCAGCCAATATTAAGGGAGCCGGTTATGAATATACCCGTGTGGGACAGTTCCAGCTGGACAGCAAGGGTTATCTCACGGACGGGAAGAATTTTGTCTATGGTTTCCGGGAAAAAGGGGATGCAAGCGATGTGGATCCCGATAACCTGGTGGCCCTGCGGGTTCCCACATCCGCAGAACTGTCAATTGCCACGGACGGTACAACCACATGGACATTGAGCTTTGATGACGATGAAGAATCACTCCTGACCTCCAGCATACAGATCAACAGCCTGGGGGAGGTTACAGTGACGATTCCGGTAGAGGTGACCAAAGCTGATGGCACCACAGCAACGGAGGACCGCCAGGTATCCATCGGTAAGGTTGGGGTGGCTACCTTCCAGAACCAGGAAGGTCTTATGAAGGCCGGAGGCAGTTACTACGTGGCTTCCACGGGCGACAACTCAGGCGCCTGTTCAGCCACTGTACCGGGTGGGTCCACTTCCTCCCTTATGAGCGGTTATCTGGAGGCGTCCAATATGGACCTGGCAAAAGAGTTCTCGGAGATGATCACAACCCAGAGGGGATTCCAGGCCAATTCAAAAATCATCACGGTCAGTGACGAGATATTATCGGAATTGGTTAATATGAAGCGTTAACAAGATGAAATACTGGAAAAGAGGGACCATATGATAAAAGTTATCCGCCTGAGCGGAGAAGTACTCTATCTCAATTTATTCCAGATTGAATATATGGAGTCGATTCCTGAGACAAAGATAAAAATGATGAATGGTAATTATTACCTGGTAAAAGATACGGTTGATTCAATTATGAAACAGGCAGCGGTATTCCTGAACAACTGTATAAACTTTGAGGGCAGATCAAAGTAAAGCTGTGGGCACAGGAGGCATCGTAACATGGACATAACAACGTTGATTGGAATCGTAGTTGGCACTTTCCTGATCGTTAACGGAATCGGAGCTGACAAATTGGGGAATTTTGTGGATAAGTCCAGTATCCTGATTGTGGTGGGAGGGACCCTTGCTGCTACGGTTGCAAGCTATCCGCTGTCCATCCTGATGGATATTCCCAAACATATCATGGTCCTATTCCGGGGAAAACAATACAACATTCCGAAACTTGTTGAGCAGCTGGTGGATTTGGCCATGATAGCGAGGCAGAACGGCCTACTGGCCCTGGAGGAAAAAGCGGATGAGATAAAGGACCCTTTTTTCAAACAGAGCGTACTCATGATTGTGGATGCCAATGACCCGGATAAAGTGCGCTTTGTTCTGGAACGGGAACTGGAAAACATGATGACACGCCATGACGAGGTGGCGGGATTGTATGAAAAGGCCTCAGCCTATGCGCCTGCTTTCGGTATGATAGGAACCCTGGTGGGACTGATTAATATGCTGAAGGGCCTGAACCTGGACGATGGGGGCGGGGCCGGCAACCTGGGGCAGGATATGTCCGTGGCGCTGATCACCACTTTCTACGGAAGCGTCCTGTCCAATCTGCTATTCCATCCCATAGCAAAGAAGCTGAGGATACGCCAGGATGAGGAGGAACTGTACTGCTCCACCATCATAGAAGGAATCATCGCAATCCAGTCAGGGGAGAATCCCAAGTATTTAAGAGAACATCTCCTGGCCTCCATCAAGCAGTCACAGCAGAGGAAACTTCTGTCAAAAGCAGAAGCCGGAAACGGTAAGGGCGGAGGTGGCACGGATGAGGAATAAGAGAAAGAGACCGACGGATGGCGGCGGAAACTGGATGGATACATATGGGGACATGGTTACCCTGCTCCTCACCTTCTTTATCATGCTTTTTGCCATGTCCAACCTGAATGAGCAGAAGTGGGAGGTATTCGTGCGGAGCATATATCCCCGGTCCACCCAGGAGGTGCAGGAACAGGTGTCCATCAATTCTCCGATTGGTAATGCTGAGAGCGAGATGGAGGGAACGCTGGATGTTCCTGAGACTGAAACCCCGGTCGATATGGACAAGCTCTATCTGACCCTGGCTGAACGGATGAATGAGATAGGGATTGACGGCGTGACCGTATCCAGAGGTGAGGATTATACCTTTATAGTTTTTGAGGACAAGACTTTTTTTGACGGTGACAGTTCGATTCTCACAGACCAGGGCAAGGTTACCCTGGATGTGTTTTGCGATGTCATAAGCCCTGTCCAGGCCGGTGTATCGCAGATTAACATCATGGTGCATACAGCCCAGGGGGACCCGGACAGGCCCAATAATCCCAGGACGGACCGCATGCTGTCTGCCATGCGTGCCGCGGAGGTCTGCATATTCATACAGGAAAAGGGAGTCATTGAGCCCGGAAAGCTGGTGAATATAAGCTACGGACAGTTCCGCCCGGTGGCGGATAACAGTACGCGGGAGGGCAGGACCAAGAACCGCCGTGTGGAGATACTGATGATTGATGAGGGGGCGGACCTTCATTCCATGAACCGGTATTATGATGAATACAACAGAGGTGTAAATGCGGACAAGACAGTGGTCACAGGCCAGGAGAACAATGGAACCGGCCAGGGATTTGCGCCCGCGGCCCCCAGTGCCGACGGCGTATCCACCACTACCATGTCTCCCCTGACGGACAGTACGGAGAGCGCGTCTGCTGAACCTGGTTTTTCTTCTGACGGTACGGCAGAAGAGGCCGGAGGAACAGTGGCTGAATAAATTTAGTAAAGGTGGCTTTAGCAATGGCAGATGTATTATCCCAGAGTCAGATAGACGCGCTTCTTAAGTCCATACAGGGCAGCGGGCCTGAAGAAGAGGTGCAGGCGGTTGAGCAGAAGACAGAAGCAGAAGAAACAAAATACAGCAAATATGATTTTTACAGTCCAAGGAAATTCACTAAGGACAAGATGAAAATACTCAACAGTGTATTTGAAAACTATGCCAGGATACTGACTTCCCAGGTGAACGGCATATTCCGGGTGCTGACAGATATAACAGTGCTGGAGGTCCAGGAGCGCCGGTACTATGAGTTTGTAAACTCGCTCCATGAGAATGACAGTATTACCATGGCTAACGCGGAAATCCAGGATAAGGTAAAGAACAGTGTCCCGCTTATGCTGCACGTCACCCCGGGGCTTGTAATCACCCTTATTAACCACATGCTGGGCGGCGGTGATGAGATCGTCAAGGTAGAGCCCAAATACCGCTATTCGGATGTGGAGGTGGCCCTGTACCGGCGGGTGGTGGAATACTTTGTCCTGGCCTTAAAGGATGGGTTTTCCAATTACATAAATGTCAGCTTTAAGGTTCAGAGGGTGGAGGAAAACCCCAGCATGGTCCAGGAGGTGGGGCTGGATGAAACCGTGGCCATTGTCCACCTGAATGTGGATGTGGCGGGACTGGCGGTGGAGAAGATAAAGCTTTGCATACCGGGCACTCTGCTGGAGTTCATTTTCCATCTGATAGACAGCCGCAAGCATATAGCCAGGGGCTTTGCCTATGAGGACAACAAGGAGGTTATTCTGGATCACATCCGTTTCTCCCAGCTTCCCATTACAGGGCAGCTGGGAACCGTGGAGCTGGGCCTTAAGGATCTGGCGCAGCTTCAGGTGGGCGATGTGATCAGCCTCAATAAGCCTAAGGACAGCCAGCTGAAGGTATTTGTGGGCAGGCAGCCCTGGTTTACCGGAAAGATGGGAGTCTACAAGAAAAACGTAGCAATCCGTATAGAGGACAGAATCTATGCCGGGTCTGAGAAAGAACGGGATATGGAAATCCTGGATGATTAAAAATACAAATTTAAAGTGAGGGAAAGCACCATGGAAAAGATTATGTTGGTAGACGACGCTGCATTTATGAGGATGATGATTAAAAACGCGTTGACACAGAAAGGCTACAGCAATTTTGTGGAAGCCCAGGACGGGGCGGAAGCCGTGAAAAAGTATGACGAGGAAAAACCGGACCTGGTCATCATGGATATTACAATGCCCAATATGGACGGGCTTCAGGCCCTTAAGAAGATCCGGGAATCAGATACCTCCGCCAAGATTGTCATGTGTACGGCCATGGGCCAGGAGAGCATGGTTGTGAACGCCATTAAATCAGGCGCTAAGGATTTCATTGTAAAGCCCTTTAACGCGGAGCGGATTGTCCAGACCGTTAATTCCATTTTAGGTAAATAAGGAGGAAGGGTGATGGCATTTTTAAGCTCATTCGACATCTGCGCCTCCGGTATGAGCGCGCAGCGGGTAAGGATGGATGTTGCGGCTGAAAACATAGCCAATATCGATACCACCAGGACAGAGGCAGGAGGACCATACCGGAGGAAGGACGTGATGTTTGAAAGCTACGGCACCGGCTCCTTTCGTCAGGCACTGATAAGCGCATCCCAGGGAAAAGGTTTTGCCAGCAGGAATGCGGGAGTAAGGGTATCGGGCATTGTTGAGGATGACCGGGAGATGAAGCGGGTATACAACCCCAGCCACCCGGACGCGGACGCGGAGGGATACGTCAGCCTGCCCAATGTGGATTTATTGAAAGAGACAGTAGACAGTATGTCAGCCACCAGGTCATACGAAGCAAATGTAACGGCCCTGAACGCAATGAAGCTGATGGTGCAGAAAGCGCTGGACATTGGAAAGTAAAGGCGCGGGTAGAGACATGATGATACAAGAAGGAGATAAAGATGGGCGTTAGCGACTTTAATGATATGGAACTGGACGCCATAGGCGAAATAATGAATATAAGCCTTGGTGCATCCGCGACAGCGGTTTCCACCATGCTGGGCACAAAGGTGAACATTACCACACCTGTGGTTCGGGTGCTGACAAGCGCTGAATTTGAGTTCAAGAGCCTGGAGCCGGCTGTGGGTGTGGAGATAGCTTATACGGAGGGCCTTGAGGGAAGCAATATCATGATGTTCCGCCGCAACGATATGCGGATTATCGTGGGAATGCTCATGGGGGCTGAGATACCGGATGAAGAATTTGAAATGAATGAAATCAACGTGAGCGCCATCTGCGAGGTCATGAACCAGATGATGGGGTCTTCGGCCACCGCGCTCTCGGAATTTCTCGGGAATCCCGTCAACATATCTACGCCTGTGTCATTTCCCATTGAGAGTGAGAATGGTTTCAAAGAAAAATATTTCACGCCGGATGTAAAGATGGTGGTGGTTCGTTTTTCCCTGGAGATAGAAGGGAAACTGGAAAGCGAATTCCTGAATATCATGTCATCCAAACTGGCAAAACATCTTTTGGAGCCCTTTGCGATCAGCTTCCAGCAAGCGGAACAGTATCAGATGGAGGAGGATGCCAGGAAGCGGGCGGAGGAAGTCCATGAGGAACCGCCCCGGGAGGCGCCTGCAGATGCACCGGGGGCAGCCGGGGAAGAGGCTGCCAAGGAAGATGCGGCCGGGGAAGAGGCGGACATGCCGCAGCCGCCCATTGGCCAACCATCCCAGGCAGAGACGCAGCCTGTCCCGGAGCCTGTTCAGACGCAGCCCCAGTGCGCCCCCCCGCCATCCCCGGAACTCGTTCCGGCGCCGCCCCAGTATGCACCTCAGGCGCCCCAGCCGCCAGATGCGCCTCCCATGGGCCAGCCGGTG
>JAJQEA010000369.1 GCA_021201905.1 Clostridia bacterium | reverse complement strand
GTCTGGGATACCGCTACAGCCAGGAGAAATCCGGGGATAAGGAATATGTATTTATCAAGATTAAGGAACAATAAAACGGGGACCTGTATGCCGGCGCGGCGTACAGGTCCCTTTTCACGGCCGGAATTTCAGGCGAGAATCGTGGCCAGGTCATTTTCCGGCGTGGAGATGGGATGGATTTCAAACTGTTCCACCAGATATCCCAGGATGGCCGGAGAGAGAAAGGCGGGAAGGGTGGGGCCAAGGTAAATGTTCTTAATGCCCAGATACAGCAGGCTCAAAAGGATACAGACAGCCTTCTGCTCATACCAGGACAGAACCAGGGTAAGGGGAAGGTCATTGACCGGGCGGTCCAACGCTTCTGCCAGGGCTGCGGCCACCTGGACGGCGCCGAACGCGTCGTTGCACTGCCCCATGTCCAGAAGGCGGGGGATGCCTGCCAGGGTTCCAAGCTCCAGGTCGTTAAAACGGTATTTGCCGCAGGCCAGGGTCAGGATGAGAGTGTCCTCAGGCGTCTGCTTCACAAAGTCCGTGTAGTAATTCCTGCCGGGGCTGGCTCCGTCGCAGCCTCCTACCAGGAAGATATGTCAGAGCTTTTTCTGTCTGACTGCCTCCATCACGGTGCCGGCGGCAGCCAGGACCGCTTCCCGCCCAAAGCCGGTGGTGACCTCTGTTCCGCCGTTGATTCCGGGGATGGTCACATCCTCCCTGAAGCCGCCAAGCTCCAGTGCCTTTTGGATGACAGGAGAGAAGTCTTTGGGTTCATCAATGTGGACCATGCCGGGATAGGACACCAGGGCGGTGGTAAATACCCTGTCCGAGTAAGAGGCTTTGGGCGGCATCAGACAGTTGGTGGTAAAAAGCACAGGGGCGGGAAGGTCCGCAAATTCCTTCTGCTGATTCTGCCATGCGGTTCCGAAATTGCCCTTCAGATGGCTGTATTTCCTGAGCTCCGGGTAAGCGTGGGCGGGAAGCATTTCACCGTGGGTGTATATATTGATTCCCCGGCCCCGGGTCTGTTCCAGCAGAAGCTTTAAGTCGTGAAGGTCGTGGCCCGAAATGACGATGAAGGGGCCCTGTTCCACGGTAAGGCTCACCTGCGCCGGAGCGGGGATGCCAAAGGCCTGGCGGTTGGCCCTGTCCAACAGAGCCATGCAGTCCAGATTCACGGCGCCCAGTTCCATCACAATGGGAAGCAGGTCCTGAACCGTGTAGCCGTCATAGCCAACAGCAAACAGCCCCTTATAGAAATAATCCATGACGCCCCTGTCCTCATGGCCCAGCACCATGGCGTGGTACGCATAGGCTGCCATTCCCCTCATGCCGAAAAGAATCAGGGATTTGAGGGAGCGTATATCTTCGTTCTCTGACCAGAGCCTGTTCATGTCAAAATCCTCTGTCCTGCCGCAGTCTGCCGTGCAGGCTCCGCACATGGGGGACAGGGAATTCTTTAAGTGCCGCGCCTCCTCCAGAAGCCCGCTCAGGGCGTTGTCATCAAAGCTTACATTGGTAAGCGTGGCAAACAGGCCCTTTACGATGATGCGGTCTGCTTCCGGGGAGTGTTCTTTTCCTTCAGACGCCCTGGCAAGTCCGATGAGGGCGCCTGTGAGTTCGTCCTGAAGCCCGGCAGTGGCGGCTGTCTTGCCGCATACACCTGCGTTTCCCATACATCCGCCGTATCCCGCGGTCTGTTCACATTGAAAACAAAACATATTGTGTTCCATAATATATCCTCCTTTTGATATAAGCGAGCGGGCGGCATGTTCTGCCTGCCCTTGACGTTATGAGGGAAGTATAATATAATCCTGACAACAAGTAAATTGTTATAACAACATAAAAGGAGAAAATATGGATATTCATTTGCTGGCAGGAACAAGGCTGTTTCACGGAATCAGGGAGCATGAGATAGAGGCCATGCTTACATGCCTATCGGCGGAAGAGAGGACCTATGGGAAGGAAGCCTATATATACAGGGCCGGCGATGTGACAGGCCGTCTGGGGGTGGTGATGGAGGGGTCTGTCAACATTATCAAGGACGATGTGTGGGGAAACAGGAAAATTATCGAGAATATAGGAAAGGGACAGATATTCGGGGAGACGTATGCATGCCTTAAGGGGGAACCACTGATGGTGGATGTACAGGCATCGGAACCATCCGAAGTCCTGTTCATGGACGTGAACCGAATCCTGACGACCTGTTCCTCCAGCTGTGATTTCCACAACCGTTTGATACGGAGCCTGATGGTTGTGCTGGCCGGTAAAAACCTGCTGCTTACGAAAAAAATGGATATCATCACCCCCAAGTCCCTGCGGGAGAGGGTCATGGTGTACCTGTCCCAGGAGTCCGTAAAGCAGGGAGCCGCGCCATCACAGTGCCCTTTAACCGCCAGCAGATGGCGGACTATCTGTCCGTGGACCGGAGCGCGCTGTCGGCGGAGCTGTCCAGGATGCAGAGGGATGGGGTGATTTCATATGAGAAGAACCATTTCACGATCCGATAGATGATGTTGCTGCCCCCGGCCCTTTTGATCCCCTTTTGAGTTCCCTTTTAAGGCTCCCAGCAATTACCACTTGAATCAGAACATATGTTCTGATATATTGAAGCCAGGAGGTGAAAGCAGTGGCGGCTTTAAATATACCCATACAGATGTTTGGCGCCTGCAGTACCCTGGGAGATATGACGCCCCTCTGGTTCCGGTATGAGAACAGGGAACAGGGAATCATCACGGTGAAGATTGAGAGCGTTGTCTCTTCCAGGGAAGAGAAGTTCTGCGGCATGGAGCATATCAGCTTTGTGTGCTGGGCCGTGGCAGAGGGACAGCGGCGCCTGATTGAGCTGAGATACCGCGTATCCACCCATAAGTGGTCATTTTTCAGGACACTGTCATGAGAAGCCAGAACGATCAGGTGTGGTACCATGTGGATGTGAACAGCGCCTATTTGAGCTGGACAGCCGCGTACAGGGTCTGTATCCTGGGGGAGGAATTGGATCTGCGGGACATTCCCTCTGTCATCGGAGGAAGCGAGGCAGACCGGCACGGCATTGTGCTGGCCAAATCCGGCGCCGCCAAGGGATATGGAATCAGGACAGGGGAGACGCTGGCGCAGGCCAGATGCAAATGTCCCGGACTTGTAATAGAACCCCCGGATTACAGCCTGTATGTGAGCTGTTCAAAAGCCCTTGTGGAGCTGCTCAGGAAGTATTTTCCCTATGTCCACCAGTACAGTATAGACGAGGCGTTCTGTCAGGCGGAAGGCACAACGGGATTGTGGGGAACACACACAGCATTTGCGTACCAGCTGAAGGAGGAAATACGCCGGGAGCTGGGCTTCACTGTAAACATCGGCGTGTCGGACAGCAAGCTGCTGGCCAAGATGGCTTCTGAGTTCCAAAAGCCGGACCGGGTCCATACCCTGTTCACCCGGGAGATCGGGAGAAAGATATGGCCGCTGTCTGTAAACCAGCTGTTCTGGGCAGGACCTGCCACGGTGAGAAAGCTGGGGACGCTGGGAATAAGAACCATAGGGGAGCTGGCTGTCTCAGATTTGGAGCTGTTAAAAAGGCACCTTAAAAAGCAGGGGGAGTTTATCTGGAATTACGCCAACGGAAGGGATGTGTCCCCATTTTTGAGAGAACTTCCGCAGAATAAGGGGTACGGCAATTCCATGACCACGCCTCTGGATGTGACGGACCGGGAGACGGCAGGGCAGGTCATACTGTCCCTTACGGAAACCGTGTGCGCCAGGCTCCGGGCCGACGGCATGGAAGCGGCCTGCGTGGGCATTTCCATCACGGACAGGGAATTCAGCCGCGGTTCGGGTCAGACCACCCTGATTTCGGCTACGGACACCACCCTGGAAATCTATGAGGCGGCCCTGGGTCTCTTTGACCGTCTGTGGAATCATTCTCCCATCCGTCAGATGGGAGTCCATACAAGTAAGGTCTGCCCCAAAGGCCATTATCAGTATCAGCTTTTTGACAGGGGGCTCCATGACAAATATTCCAGGCTGGACGCGGCTGTGGATGAGATAAGAAAACGGTACGGGGAGGATTGTGTGCAGAGGGCTGTTTTCCTGGGAAACCGGATTCCCCACATGTCGGGCGGCATTGACAAGGTGAAGCGGACCGGAGTCACGAAAGCCGTGTAGCGGACCGGGCTTTCCGGTAGTCTCTCGGGGAGCAGCCCTTTATTTTATGGAATACCTTGGAATAGTAATTGGGGTCGGTAAAGCCGGCCCTCAGGGCTGTCTCGGTCATGGTCAGCTTTCCTTCCAGCACGTCGGGGATACTCTTTTCAATGCGGTATTTTAACAGGTATTCAAACAGGGATTCCTTCATGTAACCCTTAAAGACCCGGCAGCACTCGCTTTTGCAGATATGGATGTGGCGGGAGATATCATCCAGGGTGATATCGGACTGGTAGTTTTCATGGATAAAGGAGAGCATCTGCCGAATCCGCTCCTGATTCTTCCAGCCCGCCGTATGGGCCGGTTCCCGGTCAGGGCGGCAGTGAAGGTACAGGAGCTTCCAGAAACGGCACAGGTCCATCTGGATGTCCATTTCATATGTAACATAGCGCAGGCCGTCAATGCGTATGATATCCTCCAGAAGCCCCACCGCCTCCCTGTGCCATTCCTCCGACAGGTCAAAGCAGACGGCCGGCAGGGCGGTGTGTTCCGTCAGAGGGTCCGTATACCGGCTGGCAATCCTGCTTCCCTGGTACCCGTACAGCAGCCGGGGGTGGAAGGTGATGGAGATGTACTTGCAGTCATGGCCGTCCGCCATGTGTCCGGTGTGCATGGTATTGGAGTTGCCGAACAGGGCCTGGCCGGCCCTGGGATAGAATATCCGGTCATTGATTTGGTATACCATAGTCCCCTCTGTGATGAGGGTGAGTTCGATTTCCGTATGCCAGTGCCACTGGAAGGAACTGGTATAGAACCTGGACAGGGCCTCGTCGCTGACAAGGACGGGAAATTCATAGGTCCCGTGTTCCTTTAGCTCCTCACGGTGTTCGTTGGTGATGATTTGGATTTTAGAAGGCATGGCCGCGGACTCCTTTCCCGCTTTTTTCGGCTGGATATGTTTTCCTGTTTGAAAAAGCTGTTCCATTAAAAACAGTTCTATGTTACTCGTTCTTCTCAATCTCAATATTGTCTGGTTATATCCCATAAATTATATCATTCTAAAGTAAAAAACTCAATATATTCCCTTTTCTGCGCATGATTTTCAAGGATAAATCCCGCTGTTTTTTATAATAGAAAACAGCAGGAATCAAAAAACAGAAAAGAGGAGATTGCATTGGAGAGAAGATGCAGGACGGCAAAGAGCCAATATCTGAATCGTGTGACAACCTATATGAGGGACCATCTGCGGGAGAACCTGACACTGACCCGGATTGCAAGGGAAGCAGGGCTGTCGGAGAGCTATCTCAACGCGGTCTTTCAGGAATGCGTGGAATGTGCGCCTATGGATTACTACATCAATATGAAGATGGAGCAGGCCTGTTACCTTCTCTGCCATACAGATATGCATATATACCAGGTGGCCCAGTATCTGGGATATGAGAACCAATATTATTTTTCGCGGGCATTTAAGAAGGTACTGGGAGTGCCTCCCAAGAAGTACAAGGAAGTGACAAGGATACCTCTTTTGATATAAACCGGATGGCCTCAAAAGGAAAAAGAAACAAAAAAACTCCCCCATGTATATTAGGATTTTCAGAAATATGACGATTATATAAGTACATCACATATTTACTATAAGGGGAGGTAATATAGGCCATGAAAACAATCCGGATAAAAATACTATCAAGCATCATACTGATCACCACTGTGTCGCTTCTCATCACCGGAGGCGCAGCCAGCGTAATGAACTACCAGAGTACGGTCAGCACGCTTCAGCAGACGTTACAGGAAGCCGTCGTGATAGCCGCCAACCAGGTGTCTGCTGAGATGAAAGCACAGATGAACCTTGTAAAGGAATTCGCATATAATTCCGTATTATGGGGCGACATTGACCGGAACAGTAAAATAGACCAGCTCCACAGCCTGAGGAATAACAGCGGATTTAACATCATCATCATGACCGATGCCGGCGGCATCAGTCTGGAGACAAGGGAAAACATGTCCGGTCTGGAGGCTTTCCAGCAGGCAAAGACAACCGGCAGTCCTTTTATCAGCGACCCGGTCCGGTTAGACGGCTCTGAAGATATGATGATTCTGTTCGCGGCTCCTGTCATGCGCAACAATGAATTCCAGGGCGCCATAATCGCCGGAAAGAGCGCGTCCTTCCTGTCCGACCTGGTATCCACCATCCATGTGGGCTCCGGCAACGCCGCTGTGCTGAACAAGTCAGGCGACACCATCGGCTTTGCAGATTATAATCTGGTACTGCAAAAATATAATACACAGAAGGAAGCAAAATCCGATACCAAACTGGAGCGTCTGGCCGCAATCGAGCAAAGCATGACACAGGGGAAGACCGGGTTTGCTGATTATTATTATGCCGGGCAGGAGAAAATGATGGCATACGCTCCTGTGCCGGGGACCAATGGGTGGAGCATGGATATCGCAATCGTGCAAAGTGATTTTATGGGAGGAACACGTCAGTCCCTGTACATCACGGCTTTTATCATGTTCGCCGCCCTGATTGCCGCCGCCGTCCTGGCTGTCCGTCTGTCCAGTTCCATTGCCAATCCAATCAAAGCTACGGCGGAGCGGCTGAGGAAGCTTGCGGAGGGGGACTTGAAGTCAGATGTCATCATATCTGCAAATAAGGATGAAACCGGTCTTTTATCCAATTCGCTGAGCCAGACTGTGTTAGACTTGAGGGACATCATTACCGATATCACCCTTCAGCTTGGGGAATTGTCACAGGGGAATTTCTGCATTGACTTTAATAAAACATATAAGGGTGATTTCCAGCCCATACAGGATGCCATTACCAATATCACCCAATCCCTGAACGATACCCTGTCCCAAATCAGTACGGCGGCGGACCAGGTGGCCAGCGGCGCAGATCAGGTTTCCAGCGGCGCCCAGGCATTATCACAGGGAGCCACCGAGCAGGCCAGCTCCATAGAAGAACTGGCCGCCACAGTCAATGAGATCTCCGCCCATGTTGGCAATACCGCCCAAAAGGCCGCGGGCGCCAGCGCCAAGACAGAGGAGAACAGTCTCCGCATGGATCAAAGCAAGGCAGAGATGGAGCAGATGATACAGGCCATGGAAAACATCAACAAGTCCTCCGGCGAAATAGGAAAAATAATTAAGACAATTGAGGATATTGCGTTCCAGACAAACATATTGGCGCTGAACGCGGCTGTGGAAGCTGCCCGGGCCGGAGAAGCAGGAAAGGGATTTGCAGTCGTTGCAGACGAAGTCCGCAATCTGGCAGGAAAAAGCGCGGAAGCCGCCAATGATACAACCGGCATGATTGAGGAATCCATACAGGCAGTAAAGGACGGGGCCAGGATAGCGGATGAAACCGCTCAGTCCCTGCTGTCTGTTGTCACGGAGTCCCGGATCGTGACCGATGATGTCCAGGAAATACACAGCGCCGCACAACAGCAGGCCCAGAGCATTGTCCAGGTAACTGTGGGCATTGACCAGATATCAGCTGTTGTCCAGACAAACTCCGCCACCGCGCAGGAGAGCGCCGCGGCCAGCGAGGAGTTAAGTGCCCAGGCCCAGATCCTTAAGGATTTGGTGGGGAGATTCAAGTTGAGGTAGGCCCTTTGTTGCGGGCTGAGGCACAGGGCGTTTTTTATGTTGACTTCCAAACCATTTTAAAGTAAAATTCATACTGTTAATCGCAATTGGCTGGACCGCGCAAAAGGCCCGGCCTGCTGTGCGTTTCGGGAAAGAAAGCAATAATCCAAACGGAACTGTCTAAATTATAGAAGCTAAGGAGCAGATAAATGGAAGAATCCAGAGATACCATGGACAACATAGAAAATGCAGAAACAGCTATAAACCAGGCCCCCCCCCCTGCCGGGGAGCCGGAGCGCCAGCAGTACTTCATGGAGCGGGCAAAGAGACAGCTGGCAGAGCTTTCCGCCAGGCTGGGACGCCCCCTTACCTGCTGCATCAACACCTTCGGGTGCCAGATGAATGCCAGGGATTCGGAGAAGCTTTTGGGGATTTTGGAGACAATCGGCTACAAGGCCGTGGAATCAGAAAAAGCGGATTTTGTGCTCTACAACACCTGCACGGTGCGGGAAAATGCCAACCTGCGGGTTTACGGCCGTCTGGGACAGCTGGGAGCCTATAAGAAGAAGCATCCTGACATGATGATTGCCCTGTGCGGCTGTATGATGCAGGAGGAGGAAGTGGTGGCGAAAATAAAGAAAAGCTACCGCTATGTGGATTTGATTTTCGGAACCCACAACATATTCAAGCTGGCGGAGCTGGTATCCCAGTGCCTGGAGCGGCGGACCTTGGACGGGCAGAAGCAGGGAAAACTGAAGATGGTGGTGGATGTATGGAAGGATACGGACCAGATCCTGGAGGATTTGCCGGTGGAGCGCAAGTTTCCTTTCAAATCAGGAGTCAACATCATGTTTGGCTGCAATAATTTCTGCAGTTACTGCATCGTGCCCTATGTAAGAGGGCGGGAGCGCAGCCGCAGGCCGGAAGAGATCATCAGGGAAATACAGAAGCTGGCAGCGGACGGAGTGGTGGAAGTCATGCTCCTTGGACAGAATGTAAATTCCTATGGAAAGAACCTGGACAATCCCATGACCTTTGCCCGTCTTTTGGAGGAAGTGGAGAAGATAGACGGAATCGAGCGGATCCGTTTCATGACGTCCCATCCAAAGGACTTGTCCCATGAACTCATAGAGGTCATGGCCAGGTCCAAAAAGATATGCCGCCATCTGCACCTGCCCCTCCAGTCCGGCAGCAGCCGGATTTTGAAGGTCATGAACCGGCGCTATACAAAGGAACAGTTTCTGGATTTGGCGGAGCGGATTAAAAAGGCAGTGCCGGGCATCTCCCTGACAACGGATATCATTGTGGGATTTCCGGGCGAGACAGAGGAGGACTTTGAGGAGACCATGGATGTGGTGAGAAAGGTGCGGTTTGACAGCGCCTTCACCTTCATCTATTCCAAGCGTACCGGTACGCCGGCGGCCGCCATGGAGGACCAGGTGCCGGAGGAGATTGTAAAGGAGCGTTTTGACAGGCTGTTAAAGGAAGTACAGGATATCTCGGCCGAAATGTGCGGGCGGGATGTCAGGACGGTCCAGGAGGTCCTGGTGGAAGAGGTGAACGGCCACACGCCGGGGCTTATGACAGGCCGCCTGTCCAACAACACAGTGGTGCATTTTCCGGGAGACCCATCCATGATTGGACAGCTGGTGCCGGTGTATCTGCAGGAGAGCAAGGGATTTTATTATATGGGACATATGGCTGAATAGGGAAAATGAATCAAACCGGACCAACTAAAACCAGCAAATTCAAGATAAAACAAGAATAACAAAGCATACTAGAGAAGAGAGGTCAGCATTTTGATAGATTTGTCACAATTATCTCCCATGATGCAGCATTATATGGAGACCAAGAAGGAATATCCGGACTGTATCCTGTTTTACCGTCTGGGTGACTTCTATGAGATGTTTTTCGACGATGCCCTGACAGTGTCAAAGGAACTGGAAATCACCCTTACTGGAAAGGACTGCGGTCTTTCGGAGCGGGCTCCCATGTGCGGGGTGCCGTTCCACGCGCTGGATTCCTACCTGTACCGTCTGGTCCAGAAGGGATATAAGGTGGCCATCGCGGAGCAGATGGAGGATCCCAGGCAGGCCAAGGGCCTGGTGAAGCGGGAGGTAATCCGGGTGGTGACTCCGGGAACCATTACCAGTTCCCAGGTGCTGGATGAGACAAAGAACAATTACCTGATGGGTATTGTATACATGGATGGAATCTACGGCATATCCACGGCAGATATCAGCACCGGCGATTTCATGGTGACCGAGGTGGACTCGGACCGGGAGCTGTTTGACGAAATCAATAAATTTTCCCCATCCGAAATCATCTGCAACAATGCCTTTTACATGTCAGGTGTGGATATGGATGAGCTGAAAAACCGCTATCAGGTGGTGATTTCCGCCCTGGACAGCCGGTTTTTCGGCGAGGAATCCTGCCACCGTATCCTGATGGAGCATTTTAAGGCGGGAGCCCTGGTGGGGCTGGGGCTGGAGGACTATGCCACCGGCATCATTGCCGCCGGCGCCGTGATGCAGTATATCTATGAGACCCAGAAAAGCACCCTGGAGCATATTACCACCATCACCCCCTATTCCACCGGACAGTACATGGTCATTGACACATCCACCAGAAGGAACCTGGAGCTGGTGGAGACCATGCGTGAAAAACAGAAGAGAGGCACTCTTTTGTGGGTTCTGGATAAGACAAAGACAGCCATGGGAGCCAGGCTGCTCCGCACCTGCATCGAACAGCCGCTGATTCACAGGGACGAAATCATCAAGCGCCAGAACGCGTGGAAGAGCTGAACATGAACTATATCTCACGGGAAGAGATATGCGAGTACTTAAATCCCATCTATGACCTGGAGCGTCTGATAGGGCGAATCAGCTATAAGACAGCCAACCCAAGGGATCTGATTGCCTTCAGAAGCTCTCTGGAAATGCTTCCCTATATCAAGCGGCTCCTGGGCGAGTTTAACAGCGAGCTTCTGGCAGAGCTGGGCCGGGAACTGGATCCCCTGCAGGATATCTTCCAGCTCATAGGGAATGCCATCGTGGAGGACCCGCCCATTACGGTCAGGGAAGGCGGCATCATAAAGGACGGCTACAACCAGGAGGCGGACAGGCTGCGCCAGGCCAAGACAGAGGGCAAGAACTGGCTGGCGGAGCTGGAGGCAAAGGAAAAAGAAAAGACAGGCATCAAGACACTGAAGGTTAAATTCAACAAGGTATTCGGCTACTATTTTGAGGTGACCAACTCCTTCAAGGACCAGGTGCCGGATTACTATGTCCGCAAGCAGACCCTGACCAACGCCGAGCGGTTCACTACCGATGAATTAAAGCAGCTGGAAGACATTATCATGGGCGCGGAGGAAAAGCTGGTGTCTCTGGAGTATGACCTGTTCTGTGAGGTCAGGGACAAAATCGGGGCAGAGGTTATCCGCATTCAAAAGACGGCCAAGTCCATAGCCGGGATCGACGTATTCTGCTCCCTGTCCGTGGTGGCAACCCGGCGCAACTATGTGAAGCCCTCCATCAACGACAAGGGCGTAATCCAAATCAAGAACGGCCGCCATCCCGTGGTGGAGCAGATGATGCGGGACGACATGTTTGTGGCCAACGACACCTTCCTGGACAATGGGAAGAACCGTCTGTCCGTTATCACCGGCCCCAACATGGCGGGTAAATCCACCTACATGCCCCAGGTGGCCCTGATTGTACTCATGGCCCAGCTGGGCAGCTTTGTGCCGGCCCAGGAGGCGGATATCGGCATATGCGACCGCATCTTCACCAGGGTGGGGGCCTCCGACGACCTGGCCAGCGGGCAGAGCACCTTCATGGTGGAAATGACAGAGGTGGCCAATATCCTGCGCAACGCCACCAGAAACAGCCTTCTGGTACTGGATGAAATCGGAAGGGGAACCAGCACCTTTGACGGATTGTCCATTGCCTGGGCTGTGATAGAACACATAAGCAATTCCAAGCTTTTGGGAGCCAAGACCCTGTTTGCCACCCATTACCATGAGCTGACAGAGCTGGAGGGCACCATAGCGGGGGTAAAGAATTATTGTATAGCGGTAAAGGAGCAGGGGGACGACATCGTGTTCCTGCGAAAGATTGTCCGGGGCGGGGCGGATAAGAGCTACGGCATCCAGGTTGCAAAGCTGGCCGGCGTGCCGGATTCCGTCATAGCCAGGGCAAAGGAAATTGCAGAAGAATTGAGCGATGCGGACATCACGGCCAGGGCAAAGGAAATCACGGAAATCAGTTCCAACATAACCCAGCACAAGGCGGTGCCGAAGCCGGACGAGGTGGACCTGCAGCAGCTGTCCTTCTTTGACACGGTAAAGGATGACGATATCATCCGGGAGCTGGACAGTCTGGAGCTGTCCACCATGACGCCACTTGACGCCATGAACACGTTGTACCGCCTTCAGACAAAGCTTAAGAACCGCTGGAAGGAGACCGGATGAATTTTCACATACTGACACTGTTCCCTGACATGGTCATGGGAGGCCTGGGAACCAGCATAACAGGGCGGGCCATGGAGAGCGGAGCCATATCCGTGGAAGCCATAGACATCAGGGATTATTCAAAGGATAAGCACAGGCATGTGGACGACGCCCCTTACGGCGGCGGCGCGGGCATGATCATGCAGCCAGGGCCTGTGTGCGAGGCTTACGAGGCCCTGTGCGGGCGCATCGGCAGGAAGCCCAGGCTTATCTACATGACGCCCCAGGGCAGGGTGTTCAACCAGATCATAGCCCAGGAGCTGGCAAAGGAGGAGGATCTGGTCTTTCTCTGCGGGCATTACGAAGGCATCGACGAGCGCGCCCTGGAGCTGGTAGCCACGGACTATCTCTCCGTGGGGGATTATGTCCTCACCGGCGGGGAGCTGCCCGCCATGGTCATGATTGACTGTATCTCCCGCCTGGTGCCGGGTGTACTGAACAATGACGCCTCAGCGGAGGAGGAATCCTTCCACGACAGCCTGCTTGAATATCCCCAGTACACCCGTCCCGAGGTATTCCGCGGAATGGAGGTTCCTGAGGTGCTTTTAAGCGGCCACCATAAAAACATCGAGGAGTGGCGCAGGCAGCAATCCATCAAGCGCACCCTGGAACGCCGCCCGGATCTCCTGAAGCAGGCCGGCCTGACCATGAAGGAAGTAAAATACCTGGATTCCCTCCGCCAGGAAAAAGGCGACCTGGAAATCCTGGAGGAGCTCCTGGACCAATACGTAAAAGCCCTGGGCGACGAAGCCTCCGCCGGCCGCACCAAGCGAAAGGCAATGGCTGAGGCAAAGAAACTGCTGGCAGAGAAGGCCTGTACGGTGGGGGAGCTGGAGGGGTACTACAAAGTGATG
>JAJQEA010000192.1 GCA_021201905.1 Clostridia bacterium | reverse complement strand
AATGTACACGGCTCCAAAGACATTGACTGCTCCCTGTACGATGATGGTGCCTATGGCTGTTATGGAAAACTGAAGCCCCATGGGAATCCCGATGGACAGCAGTCGTCCCATGATGCCCAAGGAGAGCTCAAAATCCTTCCGGCACAGCTTCAGTATATCGAATTTCCTGACAATGTAGAGGAAGCAGAGAAGGGCTGAGATAGCCTGGGCAATCACGGTGGCGTAGGCGCAGCCCTCCACTCCCATTCCAAACCAGATAATAAAGGCCACATCCAGGAACACATTGATGACCGCGGAAATAATCAGAAAATACAGGGGAGACGGGGTGTCCCCCAGGGGCCTCATGACATCGGCCAGGCGGGTGTAGGCAGCCGTTGCAAATAGCCCTACTTAAATCACAGCCATATAGCCAGCCGTGTCATGTATGATTCCATCCGGCACGTTCATCAGCCGCAGTATGGGGTAATTCAGTATCTCCAGCGCGATTGTCATGACCAGCACAAAGGCCAGACAGAGATAGATGGACATGGCCACATTGCGGCGCATCCTTTCATATTTTCCGGCGCCGAAATGCTGGGCCACCATGATGGAAAAACCGCTGGTAAGACCGTTGAGCCATCCAATCACCAGAAAGATAAGGGATGTGGTGCTTCCGATGGCCGCCAGGGCGTCCACCCCGATGAAGCGCCCTGCCACCACGGAATCAGCCAGGTTATAAAACTGCTGGAATATGTTTCCCAGGCAGGTGGGAATCATGAACTGCAAAATCAGCTTTGCCGGCTTTCCGGTTGTCATATTGTTTGTCATATATTTATATTCTACCTTTCCAAAAATAGCAGGCATCATTATAATACAAAATCATGGAATATTCCAGTTGTTTTTTATCCGCTTAATGGTATACTGGAAAAATCAGACTTGGACGGACATTTACAAGGCATTTTTATTTGCAAGGCATTTTTACATGATTGGCAGGGAGACACTCAATATGAATGGAAAGAAACTTCGCTACGGGTTGGTATTTATTGGTTTGACCACACTTATATATATGCTCATGGAGCTTCGCTACGGCCTTCCCATCCGGGCGCTGCGCCCAACGCATTATGCGGCGGCCGCTGTTCTCGCTGCATGCTCCTGCCTGATTCACGGCAGGCGGGCCGGGGCTTCCCCCGGTTATGCAAGGGAGCTGTTCTCAGGATACCAGAATAAGCCCGGACGCATTGTATATATGGACTATCTGAGGGTACTGGCCGCCTTCCTGGTCATCCTGGTTCATGTACTGGAGCCGGCTTACGCCCTGCTTCCGCCCCATACCTTTACCAGAAATGTGATGGCGGCCGTAGCCGGCCTGGGCTTGAGCTGCAACCTGCTGTTCATGATGCTCAGCGGGGCCCTTCTGCTGGGAGGAAAGGAGGAATCCGTCCTTACGTTTTATTCCAGGCGCTTTGTCAGAGTGCTGATACCCTGTTTTGCCTATTACTTGTTTTACTTCTTTTATGTGGAGGGCATTTCCGCCCTCAGTCCCGGAAACTGGGGAAGCCTGATTCAAAGCTTTCTGTCCAATGACAGCGGCCAGACACCCCATTTCTGGCTGGTGTATATCATCCTGGTGTTTTACGTCGCAGCCCCCTTTTTCCGGATCATGTTAAAACATATGACAGAATCCATGCTGGAGGCGATGGTTGCAGTCATTTTTATCCTGCATTTCATCTTCACCTATGCCCCCCTGGTTCATGTCGAGTTTGCGACCTCCCCCTTCCTGGCATCATGGGATTCCATATTCCTGTTGGGATACTACTGCACCACCCAGTCTGCCATGAAGCATTACCGGCTGTTCATGACAGCGGGTCTGCTGTCAGGGCTGGCAATCGCGGCTGCCATCATGGCCTCGGAGAGCCTGGGCCCATTGGTTTACAACAACGCGCCTCCCCAGATGCTCTTTACCTGCGCCGTGTTCCTCTTCTTCCGAAAGCATGGGGACCGTCTGTTTGCGGGGATTCCCGCCCTGCTCTCCGCCATAGGCAGGTACAGCTTCTCCATTCTTCTGGTTCACTGGCTGGTGCTGCACCGGATCGTGGGCGACGTGTTTGGCCTGAACGGTTTGTCCTTTGGGATTGCGGGCGGCATACTGGCATCCTTTCTGCTTACCCTGAGCATCAGCCTGGCCTTTGCCTTCCTGTACGACAATACGGTGGTCCTGTGTATGGACAGGGCCTGTGAGATTCTTTTTGGCGCTTTGGGGCGTGTGAGGAAGCGGCCGGGGAGCTGGGCAGAATAATTATACCGATAGTTATGCTGATACTCATGCTGATAGCTATGCTGAATACACGCCCTCCTGGCGCACAGAAACACGGGCCTTTCATGATGGTTTTCATGAAAAGCCCGTTGTCTTTCATCCCCTTATTTCACCCCTTTATTTCATCCGCGGTACATGGTTTCATCTGTATGGACAGCCGGGCATCCTCCTTCAGGAACAATGGAATGGTATCCAGAGGAGCATCCGCCTCAATCCGCGTTCCGCTGTCATATACCATGCCTGTTACCGCGTCCTTCCACCTGCATCCCTCCGGCAGATAGACCATACGCTTTCTGGCTCCCTGCTCCACCACCGGGGCCACCAGAAGGTCGGGACCGAACATATACTCGTCCCCTATGTCATATACGTTCCCATCCCCACTGAAATCATAGAACAAAGGACGCATGACCGGAGTTCCATCTTCCGAGGCCAGCTTCATCTGCCTCATGATGTATGGCTTTAATTCTTCTCTGATGTACATATAACGGCGTATGATTTCATATGCCTCTTCCCCAAAACTCCATACCTCATTGGGGCCTCCCGAGCCGCAGTAACCGTCCGGATTCAATATATCCCTGACCGGATAGGGAAGCCTGAAGCCGTGAAGACGGAATATAGGACAGAATACGCCGAATTCAAACCATCTTATCATCAGCTCCCGGAATTCTTCCGACTCCGGATCCCCGTTAATAAACCCGCCGATATCCGTGGTCCACCAGGGTATTCCGCACATGGCCACGTTGAGCCCTGCCTTCAGCTGTTTTCTCAGGCTGTCAAAGGTGGAGGCAATGCCCCCGGACCATAGCACGATTCCATACCGCTGGGAGCCCAGCCATGCGCATCTGACCAGGTTGCACACTTCCTCGCCCTGGGCTTTCAGGCCGTCATAAAACGCCTTTGCAAACCCTACGCAATAGATATTGCTTACCTCCTCCCCATTTCCAAGGTACATGCGGACGTTGTCGTAATCGTAGGGGCGCATCTCCGGCTCCGCTTCATCCAGCCAGAAGGTACGGATTCCATAGTCATAGTAATTCTCTTTTGCCCTGGACCAGAAAAATTCCCGGGCCCCCGGATGGGTGGTATCCACATAAGTCTGGGGACCAAAGAACATGAATACCACGTCCACTCCCCGCTCTCCCCTGAGGATATAATTATGCTCTCTCATATATGCATAATTTTCACTTCTTGGGTCTATGGTTGGCCAGATGGACACCATCAGTTTGATTCCCATGGACTCAAGCTCACTGACCACGGCCTTGGGATCGGGCCATTTCTCAGGGTCAAACTTCCATTCTCCCTGCATGGTCCAGTGAAAATAGTCGATGACTATGACTGAAATGGGAAGCCCCCTTCTCTTATATTCCCTGGCCACCTGTAACAGCTCCTCCTGGGTCTCATAGCGCAGCTTGCACTGCCAGAAACCGGCTGCCCACTCAGGCAGCATGGGAGCCCTTCCTGTTATTGCGGTAAATTTCTCATTGATTTCTCCCGGCATGTCCCCGGCTATGACCACATAGTCAATCTGCTTCGCGCACTGCACATGCCACATGGTATGGTTGTTGACAAATTCAGCGCGGCCTATGGCGGGGTTGTTCCATATGAATCCATATCCCCTGGATGAATATGTGTAGGGAATGGTACATTTTCCATTCTTCTGCAGCAGTTCCACCGTGCTCCCCTTTAAATCAAAGCAGTCATTGGCGTCCTGTCCCATTCCGTAAAAATGTTCTCCCGGCTCTGCCCAACAATCCCCGCCTAACTTACACTCCAGCCCCCGCGCGCCCCCGGCTCCTCCCCCCCTGCGCTCGGGGGGGGGGGGCGTGTGTACCCTTCCGTCAATCCAGTATTCCTCCAGAAGCACCTTTCCCGTCCGGGTGTTTCGGTAGGTGACGGTGCCGTCGCCGGTAATCGTCACCTGGATTTTACCGTTTGTCATACTGGCCTTTTCATCATCTGTCTCTATGATAACTCCCTGGGGAGGTGCCGGTTCCTCCAGGGTCCAGTTGAGATCTTCATCAATCCGAAGGCTCTTACTGGAACGGAACCGTATGGCATCCTTTCCGTAGGGTTCAATGTAGACAAGCTCCCCTGCTGTCTCCCATATAATGCGGTTTCCCTCTGTCTTTCCCTCATACCTGGGGATTGTATAATATGCCACTTCCTACTCTCCTCTCTCTATGACCATGGGGATATCACTGTCCCGCAGCATATTGCCCATATGGATATAAGCCCTTCCATGGTCCATCCTGAAATCAATGTCCTGCCCGTCCGCCTGTACCCTGGCCGGCCTTATATTGTGCATGACAAACGTAAGGTCCATGTCCGTCCTGGTACAGCTTATCTTTACCCGGTCAGCCCCCTGCGTCCATATCAACCGTAAATCCGTGTTCATAGGAGCAGAACCTGCCTCTGCCTTCCATGGGATAACAGTGGATTTCCCACTGGTCATCCTCCTTCTGCCCTATATATTCCAATTCAGGCCCCATGGGGATGATTGCATTCTCCTTTACATAGACCGGTATCTCATCCAAGGGAACCACCTGTTCCAACCATCGCCCGCCTTCCACAACCTTATCGCCGTAAAAATCCGTCCACCGTCCCCGGGGAAGATAAATTCTTACTGAATTATCTTCATTTAACACAGGAATCACCATGAGCTCTTTTCCAAACAGATACTGGGTATCCAGACTAGCTGTGTTTAAATCAGACGGATAGTCATAGAACACCGGCCTGTGTATCAGTGTGTCCTCTTCCCTGACAGCCAGCGCTTCATTATAGATGTAGGGAATCAGGCGGTAACGCAGGCCTGCGTATTTCCTGTAAACATCCACTGCCTGCTGGCCAAAATCCCATGGCTCCCTGGAATAAAATCCGTGGAACCTTGCATGGGAGCAGAACATGCCGAATTCCAGCCACCGGATATAAAGCTCCGGGCTGCTCTCGAACCAGAACCCTCCTATGTCGCTGGACCAAAAGGGGATTCCGCTGAGGGACAGGTTCAGACAACCTTTTACAGAGCTTGCAAGGCTTCCAAAATCCGTTCCAGCGTCACCGCCCCAGTGAACCGGGTATTTCTGGGAGCCGGCCCAGGCGCTTCTGGCCCATATAAGGGCCTTATCTTCCCCAAGCTCCTCCCTGGCTGCCTCGTATGCGGCCTTATTGTACAGCAGGGCATACAGGTTATGCATATCCCTGCCATCGGCGCCTGCATACTTAAAGAATGCCGGGGCGGATTCTCCAAAGTCAACCTTGATGACATCCGCTCCCTTCCTGAGCAGGGGCTTTATCAGTTTTTCCTTATACCACTGAACTGCCTCCGGATTGGTGAAATCAATCAGTCCATGAGGGAACTGAAGGTCCCCGTCCGCATTGCCGGCAAAATACCCATTGGCTGCCGCCTCGTCATAAACCTCATAGGCGGTCTTTCCCCGTTCAATATAGGGAAGCTGCCAGAGGGACAGCTTATATCCGTCCTGGTGGAGTTTGTCAATCATCTCCTCCACCTTTGGAAACTTTTCTTCGTCAAACTTCCAGTCACACACCCAGTTTTCCGTGAACCAGTCTGTGTCGATATGTATGACGTCACAGGGAAGCCTGCTGCTTCTTATCTGTCCGGCCACCCGTTCCACTTCTTCCCTGGTACCGTAGCTGATTTTACTCATCCAGATGCCGAAGGACCATTTGGGAGGCACCACTGGAAGGCCTGTCAGCCTGTGATACGCCGGAATAATGTCCTTTATGGTATCCCCTGCCATCAGAAAATAGTCTAACAGCGTTCCCTCCACCATGGTATAGCTTGCCTTGGATAAGGTTGCCCCCAAATCACACCGTATTTTCCTGGATGTATTGTAAAAAATTCCATATCCCTTGGAACTCATATAAAAAGGAATGTATTTATATCCCCTTTCCGTGTTTACCCCAAGGGAGTTGGTGTTCCACAAATCGAACAGGCGGCCCTTTCTCGATACAGATGTAAAATTCTCCCCCAATCCGTAAAACTGCTCATAGGGACCGGACCATGCCGCTTCACAGGCATACTGTTCTTTTGTGTTTCTGTCAAACAGAAATCCCATGGGGCAGATCTCATAGGGCATAAAGGAATGGCTGTCCCTGCCGAACTGGCGGTATATGACCTCGCCCCTCCTGTTTTTAACCGATAAGTTCCAGGGATTTTTCTGAATCACCGCGGTCACGCATCTGGTTGCCATTACAATCTGATCCTCTGACTCAGAACAGGTGACGCTGCATTCTGACTCCTCCATATCCCGAATCATTTCCGTCCTGTTCTCCGGCACACAAAAACCTTCCGCCATGGTAACCCGCAGCGTATTTTCATTTACAAATCTGAGCCGTATGGACAGGTTCCCGCGGTTTGGCTTTTCTGTGAACACATGGCGGTAATCCAGATACCTGTAGGTATAATTTTCATCCACATACAAGCCCTCTGCCAGGATATCACATCCCTTTGGAGCAGGGGTACAGGATTTTACCCTGTGCACCAGCAGCATGGTCAGGTTCCTTGACCGGCTGATTCTGGGAAACACCGGCATGTTCTCAAATAATTCTTCCTCACGGGCTATGTTTTCTTCGGATAGACCGTGCATGATCTCTCCAAGGCTTTTCTCCATCTCTATACTCCTCTCACCCTTTGACTGAGCCGGCGGTCAGACCGCTGACTATATATTTCTGCAGACAGATAAACACAATAACGATTGGCAGCACCACCACGGTTGAGTAGGCCATTAAAATCTCCCATCTGACTCCCAGCTCGCCCATGGCCTTGTATAGAATAAGCGGCAGGGTCTTTAGCTTTTCCTGATTCAGGAAAGTCAGAGAGAACACCATGTCGCCCCAGGACATGAACAGGGCCATGGAAGTGGCTGTCACGATACCCGGATAGCTGATGGGAACCATAATCCGGATGAAAGTCCCCAGGGGACCGCATCCGTCAATGATGGCGGCCTCCTCCAGCTCTTTTGGTATATCCTTAAAATATGTCCTCAGTATAATAACCACAAACGGTATGGTGATGGTTGCGTCGGACAGGATAACTCCCAGATGATTATTGATCAATCCCAGCTTGTTAAAATTCACAAACAAGGGCGTCAATATCAGTGAGCTGGGCAGCATCTGAGCCACCAGGAAGATAAACAAAAGTACGCTTATCATCCTGCTTTTAAACCTTGCCAGCCCATAGGAGGCCGGAACCCCTAAAACCAGGGTGAGAGCAGTTGCCCCGAACGATACCACAACACTGTTTTTAAGATATGTAAACAAACTGATTCCATGTTCATTTTTAAGGATATATGAATCAAACACGATCCTGCTGGGAAAAAGGACGGGTTGGAAAAGGACTCCCCCGGCGGTCTGAGCGACGTGGTCACCATCCAATATAAGGGAAACAGGAATACACAGGTAATCAGTATGCCTGCGGCTGCCAGCACCGCCTTCCTCCGGCCTTCTATACGTTCTCTATCCTTCATGGTCCTCACCTCCTAATTCTCATCTTCCCGCGTCACAATGTGAATATAAATCATTCCCACCGCCATAAGCATTACAAACAGTATGTTCGCCACGGCCGCCCCCTGGGAAAAGTTATACTCGCTGAAGGAATAGCGGTAAGCCAGGGTGGACAGCATCTCCGTGGAAGACCCCGGCCCTCCTCCTGTCATCACATACACCAGGTCAAACACCTTAAAGGTATATATGAATCCCAGTGTAAGCACCGATATGATGGCCGGCCTCAAAAGCGGCACGGTAATGCAAAAAAATCTTTGTATTCTGGTGGCTCCATCAATACTGGCTGATTCATAGATATCCTGAGGTACCGTGGTCAGCGCCGTTGCCAGAAGAATCATGTTAAAGGGAACTCCCTTCCATATGTTTGCAATTATAATGGCTGCCATGGCCGTATTCCCATGCGCCAGCCATTCCACCGGCTTTTGAATCAGATGCAGCCCCATAAGTATCCGGTTCATGATTCCTATATCGCTGTTGAACATGTATTTGAACACGCCTGCCACCGCAACCATGGGAATCATCCAGGCCACCACATTGATGGCCCGCAGGGGTCCGGCTCCCTTAAAATCCTGGCCGAAAAACAGAGCCATGAGAAACCCGATGGGAAACTGGAATACAAGGCACCACACGGTGAATATCAGGGTATTCTTTACGGCAATCCAGGTGACCTCCGTCCTGCATATTTTCTGGTAAATTTTAAGTCCCACAAAGCGGCTGTCGCCTGTGGCAAAATTCATCAAATCCACATTCTTAAAGCTCATGATTATATTGCTTATGATTGGGAAAATAATCATGATGGTCATGAACGCTGCCCCCGGCAGGACAAACGCAAACAGTGTCAGCTTCTTCTTAAAGAAATATCCTCTCTTACTTCCCATATTCCCACTCCATTTCACAAAAAGGGCGCTGCTGCGCGCCCTCTTCTCTATTCGCTGATGATTTCCGCAACCTCTGCCGCTGCCTGCTTCAGTGCATCGTCCACTGATTTGGCGCCTGAGAGCACATCCTGGTATGCAAACTGAATCGCACTGGATATCTCAGGCCATTTGGGATGAGGCCCCCTGGCCTTGGCAAGCTTTAACTGTTCTGTATAGACCGAAAGAATGGGGTCATCCATCCACAGGGTACTCTCCGCCACAGCGTCTTCCCTTGGGGAAATGTAACCGGCATCCTCACAGAATTTCCTGGAATTCTCTTTGCTGCTGAGGAATTTCATTAATTCCCAGGACGCCTCCCTGTTGTCATCCTTCATCATCATGATGTTTCCGCCTCCTATGGGGGAAGCAGCGTTTTTGTAGTTGGGGAAGGTGACCACGCCATAGTTCAGATCCGGGTTCTCATTCTGGATATTGGTATTCAGCCAGCTTCCGGCCACCATCATGGCCGACTTGCCGGTTGCAAACAGGGAGGCGCACATATCTGCCTGCGTCATGGATATCAGTTCCTTGCTCATATATCCGTTCTGGTAGAAATCATTAATCATGGTAAGGGCTTCCCTGGCCCCCTCTGAATCCAGGCTGTCATAATCCGCCCCAGCCTGCCAGATAAACGGAAGCACATCAAAGGTTCCTTCCTCTGATTTAATCAGGGACATTGCAAGCCCATAATGGTCCGCCGTGGTAGTCTTGGCTGTCAGTTCCTTAAAATCGTCCCAGGTCCAGTCGCCGGAAGGATACTCCAGTCCCATTTCATCAAAAATGTCTTTATTGTACATGATGGCAAGACAGTTGCTGTAATAGGGAACCCCGTAATACTTTTCCTCGTACCTGGCAGAGTTGGCCGGAGCCTCAAAGTAATGCTCCAGTTCTCCCCATGCCTCCACCTCACTTGTGATATCCATGGCGGCTCCCATGGCTGCAAATGAGACATTGTCCACGGTATCGCACAGCGTAACATCCGGAAGCTGATCCGCGGCAACGCCAATGGACAGCTGTTTCTTGATTTCCGCGAAAGCCACGCTCTGGGTCTCCACCTTGATGCCGGGATTCAGCTCCTGAAACTCATCAATCATCTGAAGCAGAAGCGTTGCCTGGTCCGGAGAAATGTGATACCACATTTCAATGGTGGTCTGGTCCTGACCCTGAGACGCCTGGGTTTCTGCGGCCTGGCCTGTGGTGCCTGGGTCTGTGCTTCCCTGACTGGTACTGGTGCCGGATCCGGAACACCCTGCCAGCATGGCGGCTGCCAGCCCAAGGGCAATTCCTTTTGTGAATAAACGTTTTTTCATGTAATCCCCTCCTGTATTTTCTGTCATCTGATGCCTTTAGTATATCCATTTAATCCAATTTAGGGAATTCCATTATTTTAACTTCATTTTGATATTTTAACTAAAATGCATTCCACTTTTTTAAACCATATTGACTAATTTGATGGTTAAAACTATAATTAAGCCACTTATTAGCACTACATTTTAGCGCGAGGGGGGGGGGGATTTATGTGAGAAAATTTATCCAATGGATAAAGGGCCATTTTTTATATAAGAAACGATACCATATTAATATTTTCCTGTTCTTTGTGACCTTTCTTCCGGTAATCAGCATTCAGCTGTTCAACTATGAAAAGACTTCCGAAATGCTGCTGACTAAAAACCATTCCCTCCTGGCGGATAACCTGCAGCTGACCCAGAACAGCATCAATAACGTACTGACCGATTACAAACGCATCCTGTTCCAGATATCCACCGATGTCACCTGCATGGATAACATACTGGAGCTGTCCAAGGTCTCCCCTGATTCCGCGGAATACAGGCGCATCTCTGAGTCGCTGGAAACCTACATCAAAGCAAACATTCTCATGTACCCGGAAATACAGGCCCTGTGTGTCATCAGCACCACCGGCACCCCCTATATCTACGTTCAGAAGCGTCAGAAGACCCAGCCAATCATCGACTATTTTGAAGCGAACAAGGAAGAACTGAACCATCTTCTTCTATCCTCAACCCGTTCCATCATTGGCTCCATCCACGACGGCAGCCCTTATTATGACCCTGAACATCCCGTATTCTTTCTGGGCAGCAGAACCATCCATTATGAAAAGATGAAGATAACCGGCAGCATACTCCTGTTCATATCACCGGATAAGATGAACGCTGCCATCAATAACCCGGATTCCCAGGTCTATCCCTTTACGGATAAACTTCTGGTGGATTCCTCCGGAAGGCTCATCTGTTCCAAGGACAGGCACACCGGCAAAATCCTGAACAGTCTGGAGAACTACAAGGGCATAGACTGGGACAGCCTCTCCTCTGACTCAGGAGACATGCAGGGTGATTATCTGGTATCCCAGATACCGCTGGAGCATTTTGACCTTCACCTTGTAAATATAGTGGATTACAGACAGATGACAAAGGATCTGGAGGCGCTGTGGACCACCATTACCCTGGCCATATCAGCCATTCTGCTGGTGGCCATGCTGGTGGCCTATGTGCTCTGCCACAAGTTCATATTCTCCATTGAAAATGTGGCAGCCAAAATGAATCTGTTTGATGAGAACCATCTGGATGTGAAAATCAGGAACATGAGCAGGAATGAGCTTCGCATCATAGAATCATCCTTTAACCGGATGCTGGGACAGATCCGGGGCCTGTTGGACGAAAACAAACAGCAGTATAAGAAAATCTGCGAAGCTGAATAAAATCCCTGGAGCTCCAAACCAATCCCCACTTTTTGTTTAACACCCTTGACTCCATCTGCTGGACGGCTGCCCAGGAAAACTGTCTGACCGTAAGCGAACAGCTCAACAAGCTGGCTGCCATTCTGCGCCACACGGTTTATAACATGAACTGCGTGGTGCCCCTCCAGGACGAAATCTGCTGGATGCAGAATTATCTGGATTTACAGAAAAGCCGTTTTCACGGCCGCTTTTCGTATGGCATACACGATCTCACAAGAGGAGAACGAATTTATATTCATAAGCTGCTTCTGCAGCCATTTCTGGAAAATGCCCTGATTCACGGATTTGAAAATCTGCCCCGCAAGGGCCGCCTGGAGATTGTCTGCCGCATCGTCGGCAAATCCCACCTGCTCCTGCAGGTGGCTGACAACGGCTGCGGCATACCGGAAGAAAAGGTGCGGGAAATCAATCTTCTCTTTACCACAGGCCGGTCCGCCTTTACCGGCATAGGACTGACCAACATTGCTTACCGTACAAAGGGCCATTACCCTCACAGCCGCATTTTAGTATCATCCTCTCCTGGGGGAACCTGCTTTAAGATATTTATACCTATAAGTGAAATGGAGTGACAGCTATGTTTCGATTGTTAATTGTGGAAGACGAGGAAAACTCAAGAAAAGGACTGAAGGCCACACTTTCCCCCCATACCAAACCTGGAAATCGACACTGCCAGTGATGGCCGGGAGGGCTACCTAAAGGCCATACGCTGGAACCCGGATATCATCATAAGCGATATCCACATGCCTGTCTGGGACGGACTTGTGATGACGGAAAAGCTCTGCAAAAGGGCATTTGCCGGCACCATATACCTGCTGACCGGATACGCGGAATTTGAATATGCCAGGAAGGCTTTGCAATATCATGTGGAAGATTATATTCTGAAGCCTGTGGTGCCCTCAAAACTCAGGAATCTCATTGAATCCAAATTGAAGGATCTGAACAAAAAAAGAAACAGCCAGAATCCCCAGCTATGCCATCTCTTATCGGATGAAGATTCGGCGCTGCTGGCGGAACGCCTGTCCCCCTTCTGCTATACGGATTATTTTCTGGCCGTGGTCTATATGGAACACGAACACCATCTTCCCCTGGAAGTCAAGGAAGCTGTCATCGAGGAACGGGGTCATTATATCCTGACTCTGCCGGATAAGCACTACCGCGGCATCCTGATTGGCTTTACAAACCACATGATTAATCACGGAAAAATAGACCGGATTTCATCCCTGCTGGAACCATATGAGCATCTGACCTGTATTTATGAAACGCGGCAGGCAGATTTCATTACAAACTGGCACCTTGCCTTTGAGCAGCTCCGCAATGCAATTCCCTGGACCATCACCTGCCGTTCCTCCTTTCTGGCCTACGATACATACATGGAACAGGAGGCGGGAGAAATAAGCGAGGACGTGTTTTTCAAGAAGGATCTGCAGCGCATGCTCTGTGGCGGCGACTTTAAGGGATGCCGGAAAATACTGCTTAAAAAGCTCAGCCAGATGCAGGCCAAAGCCTGCCATCCCAGCCATATACTTGCGGCTGCCGTATCCGGCCTGGTCAAACTGGACTCCAAGCAGGCTTATCTGGAGGCGGTAAACCAGCTTGCGGCTGCCAGAACCATGCATGAAATCAGGACCTGCATTGATTCCTATTTTGAGGCATGCCAGTTCAGGCCCGCGTCCGCCAACTATTCACCTCTGATTCAAAAAGCCCTCCATGTGATTGATACGAGTTATAAAGAACCGATTTCCCTGAATTCCGTTGCAGAACAGCTAAATATGGGGGGGGGGGGGGGGGGGGGGGGGGGGGGGGGGGGGGGGGGGGGGGG
>JAJQEA010000095.1 GCA_021201905.1 Clostridia bacterium | reverse complement strand
ATCACCTTCTCTGTATTTGAGGTGAAGAAGGAAGAACAGCGGGCGGGAACCTACCGTTTCGTGATTGAGGATACGGGGATCGGCATGAAGCCCGAATATATGGAGCATATATTTGAGCCCTTCAGCAGGGCCGACGACAGCAGGATCAGTAAGGTGCCAGGCACCGGACTGGGAATGACCATTGTAAAGAACCTGATATCCATGATGGACGGGGACATCTGTGTGGAGAGCCAGTATGGGAAGGGGTCCAGATTTACCGTTACCCTGTGTCTGAATAAGTGTGGTGATGCAGGAGAAATGCTCCGGCCCGCTGTATCAGAGCCGGAGGCATCCTACCGGGGTTTAAGGGTGCTGCTGGTGGAGGACAATGAGCTGAACCGTCAGATTGCTTCGGAGATGCTGGGGATTTTGGGGGTCAGGGTGGAGATGGCAGAAAACGGCCGGGAGGCCGTGGAGGCTGTGTGCACCCACCCGCCCCTTTACTATGACGTGGTGTTCATGGATGTACAGATGCCTGTGATGAACGGGTATGACGCCACCAGGGCAATACGCGGTTCCGGAATGGAACGGATATGGGAGCTTCCCATCATAGCCATGACGGCGGACGCCTTTGCGGAGGATGTAAAGAGGGCCCGTCTGTCCGGCATGAACGGACATTTGGCAAAGCCGGTTTCCATTGAACTGCTCCGGGGCGCCCTGTCCGTCTGTCTGGATTGCAAGAGGCAGAACCGGTGGGACGAAATGGCGGATTTATCCGGTCCGAATTAATGGAAGGAATGGGGTACAGTGATTAGGAGACAGATATTCAGGGCCGGATGGACCGCCGTGGCCCTGCTGGTTTTGACATCCTGCCGGATGAGGGATACGAAGCAGGCATATCCGGGGGATGAAGGGGTAACGCAGCAGCAGGATCAGGCTGCCGGCCGGTCTGAGAAATATGGGGACCCGGGAGAAACGCCGGGGCTGCCGGGGGAGCCCGCTGCCGGGAATGACGGGGAGGCGGGACGCGCCGGGGCTGCCGGGAATGCCGGGGCCGCGGGAGGTGACGGGGCCCCGGGAATGATGGGGCAGTGGGACATGCCGGGGCCGCCGGACTGGAAAAGGCGGGAACCGCTGTCAGGGCAGTACAAAACCTGGGAGCCGCCAACCAGCTTATCACAGGCAGGTTCTTTAAGGCGGGGGACATACGGTGCGGCCTGTCCTTTGAGCTCACAGGGGAGGACTGGGAGTCAGAACAGCTGAAATGTGTCTTTACCCTTCCGGACGAGATGCATACCAGCTATTATGACAGTGTGAGAAGCGCGGAAATCCTGACTGAGAGGGGCAAAAAGGTATATGAGATAACACCGGAGACCATGGAGGAGGTTCCGCGGGTCCCGGCGCTTCCCTATACCATTCAGTTTGCCGTGGATGATGAAGCCGACCCTCATATTTCAGTGAAGGGGGAGGGCGGACTGGCCGGCGACTATTATCTGTTTGAGGACAGCCTGACCTTTCCGGATGTGTTTTCACACTATCTGTCCAGGGCCGATCTCTGCCTGTGGCCCACGGAGAATTTGTGGCTTCTCCGGAATGAGATTTATGCGGCCAACGGCAGGCGGTTTAAATCCGATGTGCTGAGCCAGTATTTTTCGGAAAAACGGTGGTACAGGGGAATCATTGAACCAGATTCCTTTTCAGACTCCATTTTGTCGGATGTGGAATCCGGAAACATTTCACTGATCCAGAAAATGGAAAATGATACGGACAGAGACAAGCTGGACGGGCGGAACCAGTATGGTCTGGAGGACCTGCCTCCGGCTCCCTATCTTTCCTGTCTGGGCATATATGATGAGACCGGACTGAGCTGCGACCTGAGTCAGGCCAGGGATATGGGGGCATACTACGCTGTGCCGGGAGAGATATCGGTTCCGGCCTCCATTACAAGGAGGCAGCTGCAGACGGTTATGGAGGGCGGCCAGGCAAGGGTGACTCTGGATGAACTTACAGGCGAGAGCCGGATACTGTCGCTGAATCCTGTCCGGGAAGATACTTCGTACGGCTTCCTCCTTCATGAGGCCGGGGATGAGCCAGCAGACCGGGGATATGAGACAGGAATCAGGCCGGATTACAATACGGGTGAATACCACCTGTGGCAGACCAGCCATGACACGGTGATGAAACCGGTTTACAGAGGAGATATCTATCTCATGAAGGGAGCTGTTACTGGCGCGGATACCGGGCTTTTGAGGGCGTCACAGTATCAGCGGGAGATTTTTTCCGGTCATGTGGATCCGGAAACAGGGCAGGTTATCTACAGCCAGTTGACAGGAAACCGGCTCTTTTACAATTCCAGGGGACACTTTACCGCCATATATTATCTGGGGGATGGATATAAAAGGGCAGTGAAAAACAGATGGGGTAAAAACAGGATTTTGTGAATAAAAAACGTCCCGGAAGCCCAATGCTATACTAGAAGCGAGGTTTTGCATATGGAGATACATGAAAATGATGCCCGGGACGGGCAGACGAGGGAAATTCTGGACTATTACCGGGGGCTGCCGGAGCGTTCTTCCCAGGAATCCATTGTGGAGATGCTGAGGGAACTGCAGGACGTCCACGGCAGCATCAGCCCCTGTGTGCTGGAGCAGGCAGCGGAAGCGGCCGGGGTGCGGGATTCCATGGTACAGGCCATATGTAAGCGGTATCCCAGTATAAAGACAGCACCCTACAGCCATGAAATCATACTCTGCACAGGAAGGAACTGCGCGGCAAAGGGAAGCCTCACCGTCATGGATGAGTTGAGAAAAAGGCTGGGAGTGGGAGAAAACGGCATATCAGAGGACGGGACCGTGTGCCTTCGGACCAGGAACTGCCTGAAGAACTGCCGGAAGGCGCCCAATGTCATGGTGGACGGGCGTATGTATTCCGGTCTGGACGCGGAGGGCATACTCAGGGAATTAAAACGCCTGTGATGTAAAGCTTTATATGGTTTTCTGTCCTGCTTTTCTTCAATTCCCTGCCATCTGCACATTGAATCCTGCCGCTGTCAGCCAGCAGGTCCAGACGGCTTTGGGACAGGCGCAGTTTACTCTTTAATATGGCATGTACCCTCACGGGAAGGGGGTATGGATTATCAATCCACAGGACAATGGAGGATACAGGTTCAGCTGAGGCAGGTGAGTCGGCCAGCTGGAAAACAGGGCCTTCCACGCGATGGGAGGGCAGCTGTATTCCGGCGCCATTTTTGCGGAGGAACCCGGTGTCCATGGCGTACTGCATCGCCAGGGAAGGGTCGTTTTCGTGAAAGCGGGACAGCAGTCCGGGAGGAAGGCTTCCGGGATTTACCCGGGAGTAGATGGCTGCGTTCCAGGTGGAGCTGCAGCAGGAGCATTTATAAATCAGCCATATGTCCAGGTACTTTCCCTGGGCATTGACCCGGAACTGTCCGGAGCTTATGAATTCCTGTCTGGTATTGCATTTTTTACAGTATCTCACAGGAGCAGGCGGTCTGTCGTACTGTATTGTCCATTTGATGTCGTTCATGTTGTATTCCTTTCCTGTCTGTCTGGTCAGGCACCGGGTTCTGCGGGCCGTAAAAAGTGTAACATCCTGACAGGCGGATACCAACCTAATTCTTGTTTGATAAATAAAGTTGAGACACACAGATGGAATATAAAAAGCCCGGACAGATGCGCTGGATACGCATGGGTCCGGGTCTTTCTGCTTATTTGACTTTCTTTTCCTGGCCTATGATTCTCTGTATGCTTTTAAGTGACAAACAGTATAGGGAGGACAGCTCGTCCGTACTTGCGCCGGACAGATAATCACTGTAAATCTGTTGATTGCGAAGACGAAGCTCCTGCCGGGTGGAGGTCCCCTCACCCCAGCGTTTTTTGTGCCCGTCAGTCTTCGGTATATATATCAGCGCGCCGTCCACGTATTCCTGTATTTGCTCCAGCAGTTCACGGGGCAGGATGCGGTCCGCTTTTTGATAGCTCATGCTGCTCTCCTGTGGTTTATTTTACGCGGGAAAGCAAAGGCTATACAGGGCCATGTTCCATCATAACCAGATTATGGTACAGAGCTGCAGCAGCCTTTGCTACGCAGCGATAACGATAGGATTAAGCATAAGCCAGCAACCCTCCTTTTCATATACTGTAATTTCTACAGTATAACATACCAGAGAAAAAATGTGTGCCTTATTTTCTTTTTATAAATAAGTTTGAGCATAAAATAAATTAAATCAGAACAGGAGATACAATTTATGAAGTATTTTTTAGTGGAAGGCAATATCACAGACGCCGGCAGGATGACGGATGATATCATGAAAGAACATATGGCCTACACCCAGGCAGCCATGGAGCGCGGGATGACCTTTATGTCCGGCCTGAAGGCGGATATGAGCGGCGGGCTATTTATGATGAGGGCTGAGAACCCGGAAGCATTGCAGGAATACCTGGACAATGAACCCTTTTTTGTCCACGGAATACAGGAGTACAGGGTGGTTGAATTTGATGCCCATTATGTGAGTAAAGAGCCGGAGAGGTGGTTTGGCAGGGAGGGATGAGACTGTCCCCGCGTAAATCGTAAGATATTATTTGTTTTTTGGAGAGGGATTTCCTTCCTGCAGAGATATACAATAGAGTTATAATTCAGGCAGAGGAGGAATCGGGATGAAATGAACAGCGGCATGTCTGGCCGGCCTTTTAATACTTGCGCTGCTGGCCGGCTGTAAAGGGGGAGCAGACGTCCGAAGAACACAGAAAGCTGTCCTGTATACGGCGAATGACGGGCTTAATCTGATAAGGGTTTCCCCTGATGGCGGGGAAGATGGGCATGGGGCGGTGCGCCCGGAGACGCTGGCAGAAGGGGAGGGTATTTCCACTCCCTGCTTTACCGCGGATGGGAGGACGGCAGGGTATCTGCGTCAGGACAGTCTCTATGGATGCAGCCTTGAAACAGGGGAAGAAGAACTGCTTTTAAAGGATGTACTATCTTTTGTCCCGGATGAAAAGGGCGGATTTTATGCCAGCTCCAGGGAAAAGGGAATCGTCAGGGTACAGATGGGCCGGGAACAGGAGGAAGTTTGGAAGCCGGAACCGGTGGAGGGCGGCTGGATACAGGGCGAGAAGCTGGCACTGTCGCCGGATGAAAAAAAACTGGCATTTGCCAGGCGCAGGTACGTGGACCACAGGGAGGATCCAACCCTATCCCTGTTTGAACAGAACCAGGGAATCTGGATGATTGAGATGAATCAGGAGAAAGAGATGGAGAAGGAAAAAGGCAGCAGTGTCCTTACACGGATAAGCCCTGATGAGCCGCCTTTCTTTGCGCGGATGGAGCAGACGGGCGGGGAACCATACCCGTATCTGTGGCCGGCCAAGTGGTCTCCGGATTCGTCCAGGCTTTTTATCTGGCAGGACGTTCTGTCCGGTTCCATGCGTTCAGACGGAATTGGCGCAGCTGTCTATGATACGGTGTCCGCCTCCATCATATACCCGCTGGCAGGTCAGGAGGAAGCGGTCCTGCCCTATGATGAAAATGTGGTGTTTGGGGAGGACAATTCCCTGTATCTCCTTGTGGGGGCGGGAAGGGAAATGGCGTTTGATAAGGAGCTGGTCTGGATACCGCCTGAAACGGGCGCGGTTCCTGAGATACTCAGGACACCTGGTCTGGTGCCCCAAAGCCCGCGGGTGTCGTACGATGGAAAAAGCATATTTTTTGCAGCGTCAAAGGAGCTGGAACCAGGAAAAACAGTGGAATATCCCATATGGCGCCAGCTTTACCGGATGGAAAAGGGCAACGTGACAGAATTGACAAACGGTACGGAATACTCCAGCGAATCCCCCGTTCTCACCGGGGACGGGTCCTCCCTTGTATTCGGGCGCGTGGACAGGGAGGGGGCCATGAGTATCTGGAGCGTTGGCACAGACGGCAGCAGACTTCAAAAGCTGGTTGATTTGAAAGAAAATATAGGCGCTGATGAGACAAATGAACAGTATCCTGCTGCATACGAGGATTTTTATGGACGTGGAAGCTGGAATTCAATCATGACAGTTTATACGTTCAAGTAAAAAAGGATGGGGTGACAAGCAGGAAGGCGGCCCTGGTATGGGTGATTTCAGAGATTGTTTCGGAGATTGTTAAAAATTTACTTTTTTGGTATTTGGTAGCAATCATATTAAGATTGTGTTATAATTATAATTGCATTTATGCAAAAATACTAAAAAAGGGGAATTATGCGTATGAAAAAGAAACCACTTGCACTATGGATTTTTACCGGATTGGCACTAGGTATTGTGGCAGGTATGCTGTTGATGGGCAGGCCGGACATTGCGGACATTTACATCAAGCCTTTTGGAACCCTGTTTCTGAACCTGCTGAAATTCATCGTAGTCCCCATTGTCTTGTTCTCCATCATGAACGGCGTTATTTCCATGAAGGATATTAAGAAGGTGGGAAGCATTGGAGGTAAGACAGTCATCTATTATATGTGCACTACCTTTTTTGCGGTTACACTGGGACTTTTGATAGCAAATCTGTTCAAAAAGGGATTTCCGGTGCTGTCCACCAGCTCCCTGGAGTACACGGCGGCGGAAACACCCAGCTTTATCCAGACCCTGATTGGCATTTTCCCAAGCAATATCATACAGCCCATGGCCGAGGCATCCATGCTTCAGGTTATCGTGGTGGCATTGCTCTTTGGCTTTGGCACCATTGTGGCGGGAAAAAAGGGAGAGGTATTTGGAAACTTCGTGGAGAGCGCCAACGATGTGTCCATCGCTGTTATGTCCTTTATCATCAAGCTGAGCCCCATCGGTGTGTTCTGTCTGATTACGCCTGTGGTGGCTGCCAACGGACCCCAGATACTGGGCAGTCTGGCCTTTGTGCTTCTGGTGCTTATATCGGGTACATACTCCACGCCTCATTGGTGTATTCGCTGACCGTGAAGTCTCTTGCGGGCATTGGGCCCCTTAAGTTTTTCAAGGGCATGGCACCAGCCATGATAATGGCGTTTTCCAGCGCCTCCTCAGTAGGCGCCCTTCCGCTTAACCTGGAATGCGCGGAAAAGTTGGGAGCCAGAAAAGAGGTGGCCAGCTTTGTGCTTCCGCTGGGAGCCACCATCAATATGGATGGAACCGCCATTTACCAGGGTGTATGCGCTGTGTTTATCGCGTCCTGTTATGGAATCAACCTGACCCTGTCCCAGCAGATTGTCATCATACTGACAGCTGTTCTGGCTTCCGTGGGCACGGCCGGCGTACCGGGATCCAGTATGATTATGCTGGCTATGGTGCTTCAGAGCGTAGGGCTTCCTGTGGAAGGCATTGCACTTGTGGCTGGTATTGACCGGCTGTTTGACATGGGCCGCACCACGGTAAATATTACAGGGGACGCTGCCTGCGCAGTGATTGTTTCCCATCTGGAGGATAAGAGATTAAAGAAGGCTTAAGCCTGAGTTTTTAAGCCTGAATTTCATCAAGGTAAAAGATGGGGCTGCCGGTTCATGAAATACCGATTTTTAGCATTTGATATTTAGAAAGGAGATATCTCTGTAGAATGCAGGTTTTTTCAAAGACTTGGATATCTGCAGAGGTATCTCTTTTTCTGGATTTTTTTATGTTAGGCGCAAAAACCTCTTGTTTTGATTTTGCCTTTAAAATCTTAAAAGGCATCCCGTCCTGGTATCTGGCCCTGGGTCAGCCAGATAAAAGAAAGCTCTCTTTCACATAATTCTTTCATACAGTCAACAGCCCTCACTCCACCCATGTTTGAGCAGGCAACAACAGCATACATTATAATCGGATGATACCGGTTCTTCCCTTATGGGAATAACAGGCAAGTAAGCCTGAAAAATAGAATTCCCCCATCACGTTTTAGGGATAGACCGGATCATCATCGGGTAAATGCAATTTGAAGAAACGAAAATCTGCGACTAAAAATAGTTGCAGAATTTTATTCATAACAATATACTATACGGAGGAGATATAGATAAGAAGGAAGTAACGAGATAATTAACTTTCACAAGCCGCATTCAAACGGAATATTAAATGAAATGTTGCTCTCAAAGTGCAATAGAAAAGTGTACGATATCATATGATTCACAAGAAAATAGTACGGAATAGAGGGAAAAATGATGACAGGTGTAATCTTATCAATAGTTACTTTTATTTTGGGGGTTTTATTTTCCTATATAATTGCTCGAACTACTGAAGTTAAACCCAAAATTACTGTAAAGTTTCAAAACATAGGAATTATAAATAATGATCTAGAGGATGTTGAATTTACTTGTAACAATTGTAAGGTGAACACACTAATTAAGACTTCGGTTTTGTTTTGGAATTCAGGTAATAAGTGTATTACTAAAGAACAACTTGTTGGTGCTAAAATGCTTCATTTTACTTTTCCCGTTGATTGTAAGATACTTTCTTGTAAAATAAAACGAAGCACCGATGACGCAATAAGTTTACAATCCAAAGTAATTGACAATAATGTTTATGTTGATTTTGAATATTTAAAAAAGGGAGATGGGGGACTCATAGAGGTTTTACATAATTCTAGCGATTATGAAAATATATTACCTCAAATCAAATTGAATACTATTTATAAAGATGATGTCATTACATATAAACACAGTACAGATTGGTTCACAATTGATAAAGAAAAAGCATCAAGGAAGAGAATGCTTAATTTTTGCATAATTGCTTTAAATCTAATAATTGCAGTTATATTGGCAATTGCAATTTTCTTTTTGTCTATATCATTATTCAATAAAATAGGCGATTGGACGATAGCTATATTTATAATAGGAGAGTGGTTGGTTGGATTTTTGAATGCAAAAATAATGAAAGTAACATCAGGTTTAATTGTAAATGTTCCAAATGCTTTAAGATAATAAAATGAAATGCTGTTTTAAACGGAGACGGAGTGACAAGGAGTAATAGAAGTATTGAAAACTCTAGTAGATAGAGCAATGAAATACGGAGCACCTAAAGAAGAAGCATACTGTCTTGCTGTAATTAGAATATGCTGTGAATATTGCTTTCAATGCAGAATATATGATGGTGAGTGCAGCGGAATATGGAAAAATAGGAACTAGATAGACTATAAAAATTAAACTTGCAATAATTTTGTTTCGAGAAATAGAGATTAGAAAGTAAATGAAAGGATGGTTTGAGGGTGTAGTGAAAATTTGTACATATTGTAGGCGTGAAGTTGATGATGAGATTAAAGAGTGCCCTTATTGCGGAGCATCTGAGTTCATTGAGAAGCACCAAGGTACTTTTAAGGAGGAGATACGGGCTAATATAGTAGATAAAAGTATTAAGCCAACATCTTCTGTGTCATCAAGGAGGGAGATTATAGAATCAACACTTGATAAGAAAGCGTCTCCAATATATAGGATAATCAAGTATATTTTATTGGGAATATTCTTTTACTTTTTTATATTAGTTATATTAGCAATTATTGTACTTGTATATGTTGCTGTTACTGGAAACATTCCAAGCTTTTTGTCGATAAGTTAGTTGGATTTAATGTGGGTGGGAAGTTTATTGAGCACAGACATATTTATATTGGGGAGTGAGTCTTTGCCAGATGTATCAGTTGAAGGTGTAAAACAAGCCATTGATAATATAAAGACTGAAAGAGAAATGGTTATTATGTTTGCTGCGGTTGAGAATAAAGCGTGGTGGATAAAAGACAAAGGGTATGATTTTGTAGACAGTACTCAAAGAAGATTTAGATGCAGGAGAAATTGCAAATTTGTGGTTTTTTTAGCTAATACATTGCGTTTTACTTGGGACAAAGTATCAGAAATAATTGTATTTCATATTAATGGATCTTATATGGGAAAAGCTACCCAGTATGAAGCTGGACAATATTGCAATAACGGATATAGTTATGTAGTTGAGGAAACATGCAATAATGAAAGAGCTGAGAATTTATTATTACAAAGAATGCTTGAATGTATAAAGTAATAAAATATGTTATATACAGATAGAACATACACGCAAAAAATCAGTGTATGCTCTTATAATACCAGGATACTTTATTCCTTCCTGTTTTTTTTGGATTTGTAAAGCATATCATCTACCATCTTAAAACTCTTATCATAACTTTGTCCCTTAGCAGGGATTACCGTAATACCGCCAATACTAACAGTGATTACACTTGTCTTCGAGGCTTTATGGGGGATACCAAGCATTTCAATACCTTGGCATAAATCACATGCGATGCGTTTGGCTAGTGTTCCTAAAGTATTAGGTAAAAGAAAAACAAATTCTTCTCCGCCGTAACGAGCTGCGAAATCACCTGTGCGGCGTTGCGTATTTAAGTAATTAGCAATTTGCTTGAGCGCCTCATCGCCTTTGGGATGTCCATAAATATCATTATACTGCTTAAAAAAGTCCACATCAACAAGACCTATGGAGATAGGGCTTTCATCCCTCATTGCTCGGAACCATTCTGATTCACTTTGCTCGTCATAATAACATCGATTAGGAATTCCGGTAAGACCATCCATCATAGATAATGTCTCAAACGCTTTGCGGTAAGAATATAATTGTATGTGGGTATGGACTCTGGCTAATACAACACTCGATTTAAACGGCTTTGTGATATAATCAACTGCCCCTAACTTTAATCCATATTCTTCATTTCCCGCATCATCAAGGCTTGTTATGAGTATAACAGGTATGTTTTTTGTGAATAGTTGTTCTTTTAGCAAGGTGAGGGTTTCAAAGCCATTGATTCCCTGCATAATTACATCCAATAGTATCAGACTCGGCATCAATGATGCAGCCTCTTTTATGGCATCCTCTCCGGAATGACACATATATACATCATAATTTTCAATAAGTATATTTTTTAATGCCGTTCCCTGTAAGAGACTGTCGTCAACAATTAGTATCTTTTCCATTGGTTCCTCCATTATTTATTGACGTACTTAATAATTTACTAACTAATGGATCGTCGGATATAAGAATGTCATTTGGAGTGCAGTTTAATTCGCGGCATAACGCTTCTAATATATCCAGTTTAATACTTGTAGAATCACCATTGTAAATTGCAGTTATGGTGGGATATGTGACCCCTATGCGCTTGGAAAGCTCATATCGCGTCATATTTTTTTCTTTCATTTTTTCTTTTACATTTAGCTTCATATACACCTCACTATATATAAAGTATACCATGAATAGTAAAAGAATAATATATAAAAAATATTTACTATACATACTTTACATTATATAATGCGAAGTATATAATGAAAAACATAGTAGTGAATGCAGGGCATACATACATACTCTCCCGGAATCTCGATTGCTCATGCGGGTAAATGTGCTTTGCTACGAAACGTAAATATTATCAATAAACGTAAAATTAAGTACAAGAAATAGACATAACTGTCTGAAGTTTGTTGGCACTGAAAGTTTGTTCAGAAATCCTTATAGAGCAAGGGATAAAAATTCCGGGAGCTCATTGGGGAGAAAGGAGGAGAGGGATGAAAGGATTTAAACGTGAGAACAGACTGCTGTCTCTGTGCGGGCTGAATTGCGGGCTCTGCACCATGTATCTGGGCAAATACTGTCCCGGATGCGGAGGCGGGGAGGGAAACCAGCCATGTGCAATCGCCAGATGCAGCTTACAGCATCCGGGGGTTGAGTATTGCTGGCAGTGCCACTCTTTCCCCTGTGAAAAGTATGAGGGGATCGATGAATATGATTCCTTTATCACGCACCGGAACCGGCTAGAGGACATGAAACGGGCAGAGACAATCGGTGTGGAGCATTATAATGAGGAGCAGACGGAAAAGTCCCGGCACCTGGAGATACTGCTGGAGAATTATAATGATGGACGGAAGAAAACCCTTTACTGCCAGGCTGTCAATCTGCTAAAGCTGCAGGATATAAGGGATGTGATGAAGACTCTGGAAGGGGAGGATAGGGAGGGACTCTTCATCAAGGAAAAGGCCAAACGGGCGGAATCCCTTTTCCTGGAAAAAGCAGGGGAGCGTGAGATTGAACTGAAGCTGCGGAGAAAACCGAAGAAGTGAGGTCCGGGGCAAGAGGGAAATGGGTAAAGAAGGGGCTGAATCATAAAAAGGGTGCGGCAGTATCACATGGAGTTTCCATGATACTGCCGCACCTTTTATGCATATGGATATATGCGGGGACGCTTATTTGTGATAATAGACATGCACTTGTGGTAATAACCGTTTACTTGTGATAATAGTCATAGCACAGGCCATAGGGCCTGCATTTCTGCCAGCGCCCCATACCCCGTTCACCTACAAACCTGCCGTTCTCGGCCACCAGCCGGCCACGCAGAAAGACCTGCTCAGGCCGTCCCTGGATTTCAAATCCTTCAAATGGTTCATAGTCAATGCCGTGAAGGCTGTCTTTGTTGGTGATGGTTCCCTTCCAGTCAGGGTCGAAGATGACCACATCGGCGTCAGCGCCAATGCGCAGCTCTCCCTTGTTGGGCAGTCCCACCACTTTGGCGGGATTGGTGGCGAAAAGCTCCACGAATTTCCGGCGGGTAATTTTACCGGTGCAGACTCCGTAGGTCCACAGCAGGGACAGGCGGTCCTGTACTCCGGGACAGCCGTTGGGAACGTTGGAAAAATTGGTGCCTTTTTTCTTTGTGCCCTCATACCCTCCGTCCAGGGCACAGTGATCAGAACCCACTGCGGTCAGCCAGCCCTCGCGCACAGCCTGCCAAAGGGCATCCACATGCTCCTGGGGGCGCAGCGGCGGGGAACATATGTATTTGGCTCCCTCAAAGCCCGGTTTATCCAGGTAGTCCGTTGTCAGAGTCAGATAGTGGGTGCAGGTTTCCCCGAAAATGGGCCAGCCGGCATTGTGTGCCTCCCTGATGGCCTCCATGGCTTCCCGTATGCTGACATGGACCACGAAAAGGGGGCAGTCCGCTGCCTTTGCCAGGGCAATGGCCCTGCTGGTGGCCTCCTCCTCCGCAATGGGAGGCCGGGCATAGTAGTGGTAAACAGGGGCGGTTTTGCCCTGGCTGAGGTAATAGCGGGTCAGAATGGTTATGATGTCCGCGTTCTCGGCGTGGACCATCATGGTGACGCCTGCCTCCTTTGCGTTCATCATGGCGCTCAGTATGGCTTCATCATCACAGTAAAATGCGGTTCCCTTGTACGCCATAAAGAGTTTCAGTGTGGCCACGCCCACCTCCGGCAGATGCCTGACTTCCTCAAATACGGATTCCTTTGGGTCCATGATGACTGCATGGAATGCAAAGTCCACGGAGGAAGTGTGTTCTGCCTTGGCTGCCTGCCGCCGTATGGCGTCCAGAAGTGGTACGTCCTATT
>JAJQEA010000320.1 GCA_021201905.1 Clostridia bacterium | reverse complement strand
ACCCCAATCCGCCCCCTTACCCCCAAAAAAAGACCGGATATTCCCCGCGGCACTGCTCTACATTCTGCAATCCCGCGGATTTACCCAGTCTTTTTCATCCATTAACTATTTAATCAGTCCTGCCCTTTTTCCAATCCGGCCATCATCAACCGCTCCAACTTTATCCCAAGTCTTCTCCCCGCTTCCCAATCCTCCCCATCTGTCAAACCGCCCTCGTAACCTCCGCCAGCCACGCTCTCTCATCCTCATCCAAATATGGGCTAATCCTCTCATACACCTGCTCATGGTACCGGTTCAGCAGTTCCACATCCCGGTCAGACATAATCTCCCTGTCAATTACCTCCAAATCTATAGGAACATACGTCAGGTACTCAAACCGCAGGAACTGGCCATATTCATTCTTCTCATCCTCAACACACAAAACCAGGTTCTCTGTCCTGATGCCGTGGCTTCCCTCAATATACACACCTGGTTCATCCGATGTAATCATACCTGCTTCCATCACCGCATTATCCTGGCGCTCCGGGACCATTTTGAAGCGGATACCATTGGGGCGCTCATGGACACTGGACAGGTAGCTCACCCCGTGTCCGGTACCGTGTTCATAGTTAAGTCCCCGTCTCCACAGCGGCTCTCTGGCCGCATAATCCAGGCTGAGTCCGCGGCAGCCATGGAGGAACTTCACATCTCCCAGGCGCAGCATACTCATAAGCACTAAAGTAAAATGTTCCTTCTCCTCATCCGCCACCGGCCCCATGGCAATGGTCCTGGTGATGTCGGTGGTCCCTTCATAATACTGGCCTCCGGAATCAATGAGGTACAGTCCCCTGGGCTCCAGAGGGATATTGCTCTCCGGTGTGGCGGAATAATGGCACATGGCTCCATGTGCTCCATACGCGGATATGGTTGCGAAGCTCAGGCCTATACACCCTTCCTGGTCCATGCGCAGCTTTCCAAGATAATCCGACACGCTGATTTCGTCCATGGGAATGCACCCTGTATTCTTCTTCAGCCAGTAGATAAACTTGGTCATGGCCACGCCGTCCTTGATATGGGCCCGCTTTTCATTTTCTATCTCCGCATCATTTTTAACCGCTTTCATGGAAGCAGTGGGATTCATTCTGTCGATTACCTTATTGGACCCGTTAATCAGGCGGTAAACCCCATAGTTGACCCGGCTTTTCTCCAGCAGGACTTTTTCTCCCTTAAGCCCCTCCACCATGTCATAGACTCCGTTATAAGGCATCACCGTGACGCCCATCCGTTCCAGATACTCCCTCACGCTTATGCCTTCTGCGTCCTCCAGATACGGATAAGCTTTCCCCTCCAGCACGCTGCTGTTGACAAACAGGTACAGTTGCTCCATGGTCACCAGGGCATACGACAGCACCACCGGATTATACAGGATGTCGTTGCCTCTCATATTTAACAGCCACGCTATATCATCCAGGGAGGTCAGCACATGGACCGATGCATGGGCCTTTTTCATAGTCTCCCTCACATCCGCGATTTTATCCAATGCGCTCTTACCCGCATATCTCTCATCCAGAACCCATGCAGGCTCTGCCGACAGCTCAGGCCGTTCTTCCCAAATCATGCCTGCCAGGTCTTCCCCATAGGAAATACGCGCTCCCCTCTCCTTTAACAGCTCCTCCAATGCAAGCCCTTGGGCCGCATTGACTACACGGCCGTCAAATCCCAGACAGCCTCCCTCAGGCATTTTGTCTTCCAGATACGCTCCCAGTGAGGGAACGCCCTCCTGCCCCATTTTCATCATGGTCACCGTGGAATCCTTCAGCTGGGCCGCTGCCTGCACATAGTAGCGACCGTCTACCCAGAGGCATGCTTCGTCCATTGTTACCAGGGCCGTACCTGCCGATCCGGTAAATCCGGTCATATATTCCCTGCATTTGAAATGCTCTCCCACATATTCGGATTCATGGAAATCAGCCGTGGGTATCATATATGCATCCATTCCCCGCTCTTTCATCAATTTCCGCAATGCGTCCAATCTGCCCTGAATCACATTCATACTGTTATCCTTCTTTCCTTTTATTTCCATTTCCCTGCACCTATTTCTTCCTCATGGCATCCTCTATGGCCGCCCCAATGCCTTCGTTGTAAGTAGGCTGCGCCCGCATGGCAAAAGACATTTCCTCTGCGCTCAGTCCGTTGGCTATGGCCGTGGCTATTTCTCCAATCATATCCGTAGCCCTGGGACACATCATCTGGGCTCCCACAATGGTGTTGGAATACGCTTCAAATACCAGACGGATAAATCCATTTTCCCCGCCGGTTATGATGGATTTTCCATTTTCCCTCATAGAAAAATGCCCGCAGCGCACCTTCAGTCCCTTTTCCCTGGCAATCTCCTCCGTAATGCCGACTGTGGCAATCTCCGGATCCGTATAGATACAGTTTGGCACGATTGGAAGGGACACATACATGCCGTTTGGCACCACCTCCAGCTTAATGCTGTGGGGTCTTCCGGCTATCTTCTCCACCACATATGTGCCCTGGGCTGCTGCTACGTGGGCCAGCTGTGTTCTGGCGGACACGTCGCCAATGGCGTAGATTCCCCGCTCGCTTGTCTCAAAATCGCTGTTTACAGCAATCTTCCCGCCTTCCATCTCAAGGGAAGTGTCCTTTCCCAAAAGCTTTTCCACATTTGGCCGGCGTCCGATGGCCATGAGTATCTGGCCCGCCCTCATTTTAACAGGCTCTCCCTCCCCGTTGGGAGTGATGACGCAGCTGAGTCCGCCCTCTTCCTCCAGTATCTCAGTAACCGTGGCATCACAGTACACGTCAATGCCCTTTTGACGCAGCTCCTTTTCCAGCTCCGCGGACATTACATCATCCATAGGCGCCATCAGATGCTTCTGCTTCTCCACAATGGTCACATGGGAACACAGGTTGTTGAACATGGTGGCAAACTCCACCGCGATAACGCCTCCTCCCATGATTGTCAGCCTGTCAAAATTCCAGCTCTCCGCTGCCAGCAGCCTGTCGCTGTTCCATACGCCTGCCAAGTCCGCGCCGGGAATCCGGCTCATGTAGGGCACCGCGCCTGTGGCTATGATGACTGCGTTTCCGCGGAAGAATTCCCGTCCGCCTTCCTTTAGCTCCACCTCCACGGTCCTGTCCCTGCGAAGTACCGCTGTTCCATAAACAATTTCCACATTCAGCTTCTCAAAGCCGTATTGAATGCCGTCCCGGTATTTGACCACTGCTTTTTTCTTGTACTTCTGCATTTTCCCAAAATCAAAGGAAATAAAATCCGTAGACACGCCAAATTCATCGCAGCTCTGCATCATATGAAACATATCGGAGGCATGCAGCAGCGCCTTGGTGGGAATGCATCCCCGGTTTACGCATGTGCCTCCAATCTTCTTTGCCTCTATCACCACAACCTTGAGGCCAAATTCCGCTGCTTTAAGCGCTGCCGTATAGCCCCCTGGCCCGGCTCCTATAATCACTACGTCAAATTCTCTTGCCATACCCGTTCTCCCTTATGTTCTTATAAATTATTCTTTTAAATTATCTTGATTACATTATGTTTTAAATCATTTTTTCCAAGCTTTTCCAAGCATTTCTCCAAAAAAGACGAGCCTAAATCAAACCCAAATGCCTGCAGGCCTTCCATACCCCGTCCCGGTCAATATCATCTGTGACATAGTCCGCCACGGCCTTCAGCTCCTCCACGGAATTGCCCATGGCAATACCGATGCCTGCCTCACGGACAATCTCATAGTCATTCATGCTGTCTCCAAAGGCCACTGTCTGCTCCAGGCCAATGTCATAGTACTGGCACAGCCGTTTCAGTCCCTCTGCCTTGGAGGCCTCCTGTTCCACCACGTCCGCTCCCATGTTCCCCGAGAACATGGGAAATTTGAATTCAGGAAAATGATCCTCCAGCTCCCTGGCGCCTTCCGGACCGCCTATGTACACCAATGTCCTCACCGGCATATCCATCAGTTCCCATCCATCCATGAAATTGCGCTCTGAAACACCCCAGCGAAGCTGATCCATGCGGACCACGCCCTCCGGGTGTATATAATAATCCTTTCCCTCCTGGCTGACGCCCAGGGAAATTCTGTGGGCATCCCCGTATTCCAGCAATGCCCTCAGCCGGTCCTTGTCCATCAGATGTTCAAAGAGGACATTGTCCTCAGCCACGACCCGCGTTCCGTTCATGTGTATCACCGCGTCCGGCATAATCATATCACGGTATACCACACTCATATCATGGTCCATGTTCCTGCCGCTTCCTATGACAATGACCGAGTCTTTCCGCAGCAGCTCCAGGGCTTTCATAGCGCTGTCCGGAATTTTCCATGTCTTATGGTCCAGCAGTGTCATATCCAAATCAAAGCTGACAATCCGCTTTTTCTTGCTTGGTTTCTGTGTCATTTTAAATTTCTCCGAATAAATTAAAATTAGGTCTTTTCAAAATGAAAATTATCTGATATAATAATTGAGGTTTGAGAACGGAGTATGGCGTAGTTTGGTAGCGCGCTCGGCTGGGGGCCGAGAGGTCGCAGGTTCAAATCCTGTTACTCCGATTTATCTTTTATATGTCAGAATCCTTATGACAAGGCTTCTGACTTTTTTTGTACCCACATGGCTAACTATTCCCCACTCATTGCATGTTCAGCTTTATTCATTAGGAATTCACAATACTACCATATCCCGATTGATTATACCACGTTCTGCTAAATTATTCCATCCATTTACACAAAAAGCACCTGAGCTGCCGCAGCCCAACACCATGCCGCGGCAGCTCAGATGCCACTTATATCATGCTTCCTCTTAATCAGCCATCCTTTTTATTTTTCCCATCAGAACCCCGCTCAGCCGCTCCTCCCTCTGGATTATGAACACCGACGCCAGAATAACCAGCATCCCTCCCACCTTCGCCGCTGTAATATGCTCGGACAGGAGCAGGGCGCTTAAGAGAATTCCCACCACCGGGTTGATATACGCATAGGTGGAAACAACCGAGGTTTTCCACCTGCGCAGCAGATACAGATAGGAGGTCAACCCTACAATGGAATCCGCGATTCCCATATATGCCATGGGAAGGGCGCCGCGCCACGACAGGTTCTCCAAGTCAAAATTTCCGGTCAAATATGCGCAGATAAAAAACAGGATTGCGGGAATCGCGGACTGGTAAAAAATCTGCACCTGCACCGAAGCGTCAATCGACTGATATTTCAGGTACACGGTTCCCACCGACCATACGATATCCGCCAGCAGCAACAGCGAGATTCCCATAGGGTCGGCATTTCCACCGGAAATACTGCCCACCACCACAATAGCGATGCCCCCAAAGCCTCCGATAATCCCCGCAATCCCCACCCAGCCAACGCACATTTTTCGGACAGCCAGGGACTCCACCAGCAAAATCGTAATGGGAATGAGACTGACCATAACCGTGCTTATTCCCGCGTCCACACGCTGAGAGGCAAATAAAAGCAGCAGCGTGTTCAGAAAATACATGAGGACACTTCCCACTGCCAGGATCTTTCCATCGCGGAAGCTGACAGCAAGGGATTCATGTCTGTAACCCACCCACAGCGCCATCAGACCCGCCGCAATCAAAAAGCGCAGGCTGCCGGCAAAGAACGGATGAATCATGCTGGAGGACAGTTTATTTGCCACTCCGGCCGTGCCCCAAAAAAGCAAATGTTAAAATAGGCGGCAAAGGGAAGCAGCCTGCGCAGAGAAGAATCGCTTTTCATTTTTGTTCCCTCGAAAACCGCTGAAGGGATCGCTAGGTCGTCCACCCCATGGGCGTCATCACGCAAAAACCGATTGCAGGTGTTTCTCCTGTATTTATGGTCCTGTGGGGCATGTTGGGCCTCACCACCAGCGAATCACCGGCATTCAGATGATAACGTGTCTCTCCCAGCACCATATCCGCTTCCCCCTGCAGCAAAATGACAATTTCCTCTGATGGGTGTGTCAAAAACTCTTCGGAGTCATGGCCGCCCGGTTCAATCTGGAATTGAATCACCATGGATGACGGGGTGTATTCCGGTACTGACATGGGAGAAACAATCTCGTAAAAAATCTCACTTTTGGGAAATTTGATAATGGGTCTCTGGTCGCTCTTTACCATGGCAGGATGATGTTCCGACTGGTCCACCAGCAAATACGGTGAAACCCCCAGGAACTCACTCACTTTGCGAAGGGAGGCCAGAGACGGTTCAACCGCCCCGCGTTCCAGCTGGGAAATATACCCAATGGAAAGTCCCGTGGCCTCCGCAATATCCTTCAGCGTCAGTTTTTTTTCTTTTCTTAATTTTCTAATTTTTTCTCCAACCATAATGCAACCTCTACTAGAATTCGTTGAGCGACGGCAATTTTGCAGGAATCGATTCGTGCAAATGACAAATATTGCCCCACAGCAAATGCGTCTTTCACAGGCCAAGGCGGGCAGCGCCCCCACATGCCTTAGATTATCTTATCATATTTCCGAAAACTCCGACAGTATCTGACTGCAAATTTTAGCAAAAAGGATTATCGCTGGAGTCGCGTTCTTCTTTTCAAAAGAAAAACGGGGCAGTGAATCATATTCCCATCAAAACAGCTGCTGACAAAATCAGCGCCTGGGCAATATATAGGATGCCGAACAGCGGCATGAAAAACTTCCACCACTTGTGCATCGGAATTCCGCTGATGCCGATGGAAATGGCAAGGGAACATGTGGGCCACAGGATGTTGGAGAAACCGTCGCCAAACTGGAACGCAAGACAGGTAACCTGACGGCTGACTCCCAGCAGATCGCCCAGAGGCGCCAGAATCGGAATCACTGTCGCAGCCTGTCCTATGGAGGATGGAATAAAGAAGTTAATCAATGTCTGCAGAATCAGCATTCCCTGAGCCGCGATGATTGGCGGCATTCCCTGCAGCACCTGGGAGGCGTAAAACACGATTGTATCAATAATCATGGCTCCCTGAAGGATTACCAGGATTGCCTTTGCAAAACCCACAACCAGAGCTCCCATCACAACCGAAGAGGCGCCTCCAGAAATTCTTCAGCCATCTTGCTTGGGCCCCATCCGCTGACCGCGCCTGCAAATATGCCCATCAGCACGAAAATACCAGCCAGTTCCGCGTTGCCCCATCCCAATTTCAGGGATCCGTAAAAAATGGCAATCAGGGACACAAGGATTTCCAGAAGAATCCACATCTGCTTTTTCGTGGTCTTTGTGTTTACTATTTCCTCACGGTTAAAGTTAATATCCAGCTTATCCCCAAGAATCAGGCTCTTGGAGGGATTTTTGCTTACTTTCTGCCCGTAGTAGAAAATATAAGCAATACCCAAGGCGCTGAAAATCACAAAGGATACCACACGGATTCCCATTCCTGAAAAGATGGGAACTCCCGCGATTCCCTGGGACACCGGTACCGAGAACGGATTGAGGGTGGCGGCGGACCAGCCAATTCCCTTTCCCAGCTCCAGTATGGCGAATCCGGCCAGGGCGTCATATCCCAGCGCCACACCAAGCCCCATAAACACGGGAATCAATCCATTGTACTCATTCCACATACCAAATGTAGAGGAAAGAACAGCAAATGTCAGGAAAAACACCGGGATTACCAGCTTTGCCTTGGAGGAAAATCTCCGCAGCAGTGAACCAAGAAACGCGTTAAATGCACCGGTTTTAAGCACCATGCTAAAAGCACCGTTAACAAGGAATATCAGCATGGTTACTTCTGCGCCGCTGACAAGGCCCCTGTGGAGAGAACTCAGGATCATTACCAGTCCGGCCGGATGTTTTTCTTCAAGGGTATGGAAGGTGCCGGGAATAACCAGTGTGCGGCTCACTCCCTCCACTTCCACTGTCTGGGTGTCAAACTGCCCCGGCGGAACAAACCAGGTACAGACTGCCACAAACAGTATGATTGCGCAGATAATGACATAGACGTGGGGTATTTTAATGGGCTTGCGTGTTATTGCTGCTGCTTTGTCATTGGTGTGTGTATCATTATTCTTTTGCATATACATTGCTCCTTAATCAAAGGTATTCGTTGTGATGTGTCAGTTCCAATTCTCCCTCAGTACGCGCAGCAGGTTTTTGCCGGTCAATTTTGCAACATCTTCCTCTGAGTATCCACGCCTCTGCATTTCAGCAATCACATTTTCCAGCTGCCAGCAGCCTTCAAATCCTTTGGCATGGCGCTCGTCTGACCGGGTACCCACACAGCTGTTATACGCTCCTACCACCGCCGGATAAAGCACGGCCTGATCTGCGGTTCCCTTGTCATCCTTATTTCCGTCCAGGGTATTGTCAGCGCCAAAGGACACATGGTCAATGCCGATAAGATTTACCACATAATCCACATGGTCTACATAATCTCTCACATCCGGACGGCAGCCCTTTTCTTTTTTCCAAATCAAAGGTGCCCAGGGAGATATTCCCATGACGCCGCCATTTGCCTTGATAGCAAGCATTTCCTCGTCGGTTTTGGTGCGTACGCTGGGTGTGATGCTGTAAACGCCGGCATGGGTTATCGCCACCGGTTTTTCACTCAGGCGGATAATATCCATTGTAGTCTTTTTGCCAACATGGGACAGATCGGCCAGCATGCCGAGACGGTTCATCATTTTAAGGACCCGTTTGCCAAAATCAGTGAGTCCGCCGTCCTGAGACTCGCAGCAGCCGGTTCCTATGAAATTGGCATCATTATAAGTCATCTGGATCACCCGTACTCCCAGTTCATAAAAAACACGGAGCTGATCCAGTGAATTTTCTATAGAGTTAGGATTCTGGAAGGCTAAAATAAGGGCCTTTTTTTCTTCTTCCTTTGCTTTGTAAATATCGGCTACAGACTTTGCAATCATGAGGCCATATTTCGGGTTGTCCAGCATATTGTATATCTTACCAATACTCCTGGTGCTGGCAACATACCCATCCCCCTCCCCGGGAATGGTCAGAAAAAATGCGTCCATTTTAGAATGCAGTACATCCTCGGTGACACCGGTAAATTCTGTCTCAGTAAACGCGCAACCATCAATGATTAAATCTTCCTTCATTTTTTACCTCCACTAAAATTTATTTTAACAAAAGTATAATTCGGCTTAAATTTTAACCTCATATCCCCTTTTGTCTATGCCATAAGAGTATCATATATAGATGGTATTTACAAGACAATTTTTTCACATAATCACAAATTCTATGACTACATCAATTTATAATTGTATATTTTGTATACTTTTCACAAGAATTATTTTTTAAACCCTCTATCCTTGACTTTATACCGTTCTGAATATAAAATGAAATAAAATTATAGTATTATTTCAAAATCGGAGGATTATTATGAGCCAAGCTATTCAAAAACATATCGCATATATTGGCGCGGGCCAGATGTGTGAAGCAATTTTTAGTGGTCTGATCCGTTCCGGATCCGTTTTACCGGAGCATATCCTGTTGTATGATGTAAACGAATCACGGCTGGCAGACCTGCAAAGCCGTTACCACACAAACATCCTCACGCCTTCCTGCCATGCCTATGAAGATTTGGTGTCATCGGCAGATATTGTGTTTCTGTCGGTCCAACCCCAGGATGCCAGAGAAACACTCTCCAAAGCAGGTATGCTCTTCCGGCCGGATCAGACTGTAATCTCCATCATGGGCGGAGTGAAACTCTCCTTTTTAGAGGAGTATATCAAAAACGCGGCCGTGGTGCGGGTGATGCTGAACACGCCCATGCTGGTAATGGAAGGAGCTGCAGGGATTGCCCTGGGCGCCCGCTGTACTTCCCAGACAGAGGCATTGGTAAAGTCAATTTTCGATGTGATTGGGAGCAGCTATGTATTGCCGGAATCACTGATCGACCCATTGACAGGAATCAGCGGGTGCGGTCCCGCATTTGCATATCTCTTTATTGAAGCCCTGGCCGACGGCGGCGTGGAAATGGGACTGAACCGTGACATGGCGCTAAGCCTGGCGGCCCAATGTCTCATAGGAGCCGGAAAAATGGTATTAAAAACAAATACACATCCCGGTATTCTCAAAGACCGTGTATGCTCCCCCGGAGGCGGCACAATAGCCGGCGTACATACACTGGAAGAAGGAAAATTCCGCGGCGTTGTGATGGACGCAGTGGTACAGAGCATCCGGAGGATGCAGAACGTGGGCGATAACGCCTAAGACCGGCGGAGAAGAATAAACAGGACTGCCGCTCCCATCTTATCCACAATCGTTTTTCCATCAATTCAGTTATACACAGTACCATACCTGGTATTTTCAGACGATTCACATAAAATATCTTGTGTTTTCGGTGGATAATGTGGATAACTTTGTGGATATCCTGTTAATTTTCTGTTGATGCCATGTGGATGTCCTTTTTTGCCTGCACCAATTTTTTCAGTTGTATCCCTGTCCTGATTTTGAACGGGATGTATTTACGCTCCGGCAAATAAGGCACAAACCTTCAAAGGGCCGTACACCAATCGTTCCGTGTACGGCCCTTCTTATTCCGGTTTTTCTTAATTCTGGTTCTTCTTAAATCCGGTCCTCCTTATTCCGGTCCCCCCTCATTCCGGTCCTCCTCATTCCAGCAAATCCTCATAAGTCGTTCCCAGCGCTGTTTTAATGGCTTTCAGCTGGGAGACCTTTACATGCTGTTTCCCCTTTTCAATCTTCACCAACGCCTCTCTCGTAATGTCCGCCCCCATCAGCTGCATGATACGGACCAGGTCCGTCTGGCCGATATTGGATTCCAGCCTGATTCTGCGTATGTTGGCGCCAATATTGGCTCCCCTGTCATTTTTTATCACATCCATTCCCCTTCCCCCGTACACATGAACCCATTCCAGTCCATTTCACTCTTCATATTATGAAGATTTTATGATATAATGGGACCAAAACCAGTCCATCGTTTCAAGAATCCAATGAGGTGACCCTATGGAACAATATGACTTTACAGACACCGGCAATGCCAAAGATATCTACGGATTACTGGATTGCATGTCGGAAAAGGAACTGGAGATGGCCAGGGAGGTGGTTCGGAACATCCGTGAAACCGCACAGCTGGCCCAATACGAGAGGTATAATACATGGTTTGACCACACGCTTCTTCCCATCTTCAAGGAATATGCCCAGATGACCTCTTCCCTGCTTCAGATTGAGCGGGACAGCGGGACCATTGATGTCCTCTTTCGCAACAGCGGCGGACTGGACATCACGGAGAACTGTAAGGGAATGTACATGGCGCTCATGATGGCCGTACATATATTCATGGATTCAGACGATGGCGATGCGGTGCTGGCCCTGACCTATGACTGTGGCAGGATTGTATCATGAAATGATTTCCACTCATCCTGCCGCCCCGAAAGCATCCGCTCCATGTCTGCCTTAAAGCACTGCACCGGATACTGATACCCTTCATATCCGGCCATCCGGCAGCGTTCCCGGTTCACCTCATGACAGTGGACAGGCTGGAACAGCTGCCCTTTTTCACCAGGGCCGGGATTTTCCACAGGCAGTTGTCCATCTGGTTAAGACCGGCCACAGAACGCCTGCCATGGGTCTTTGTGACCCGGATCCCCCCTGCCTGCTCCAGATAGGCCCGGATTTCCTCCCTGCCGTATCCCTCCGACTCCATGGCCTGCTCCAGACCTTCCAGGAAATGCTCCCGGTAGTGTTTCCAGGCGCTGCCGTCCATTCCGCAAAGCACCACTGCAAAACGGTTGCCGGCATTGACCGCCGCCAGCGTATCGCTGGACTGGAGCGTGATTCTGTGAAGCTCCCAACAGAAAAAGAGACGGCTGTCCGTACCATATGGCGGCGGCTGTATCCTCAAAAATTTCTGCAGCGGGATAGTATGTCCTAACTCCATACGGCCCCCTACTGTAACAGCTCATCATAGGTCGTCTCCAGTATGACCTTGATGGCCTTTAGCTGGGACACCTTGATATGCTGGATGCCCCGCTCTATTTTTACAAGGGCCTCCCTGGTGAGATTCACCTCAAAGTCCCACTCTGACAGGTCAATCTTCTGTATCAGCTCTGTCTGTCCCATCCCCTTTTCCTTCCGGATTCTGCGGATGTTCGCCCCTATATTCGTATTTTCATCGTTCTTAATTATGTCCATTCTGCCACCCTGTATATCTGGACTAATTTTAGTCCTTTTTGCCCTTAATCTTATTCAAAATTTGTGATATAATGGGACCAGTATTAGTCCAAATGGAGGTCAATCCCCTATGCCAGTATGCTTTTTCGCCTGTGACGACACATCTGTCCTTTACTATAACGATGACTGCCTGAAATTCTTCCGGGAGCAGAATATCAAGGCGCAGTCACCTGCTGATGCCCTGAAGGCCGCGCGCCCCTTCCCGGAATACCAGGTATTTTCCCTTGGACCATACACCTGCTGCATGTTCGGATTTTCCCGTTCCTCCTCTCCCTCCGGCCTTTCCACAGGCAATGAAAGGCTTCCGGCCATTTATGAATCTGTGCTCAATGAGGTGGAGGAGGGCGTGGTCATATCAGACCATGAGAACAGGGTCATATTTATCAACCGCGCGGCAGAAGCCATTGAGGGCGTGGACGCCCGTATGTCCCTGGGCCAACGCATGGAGGAGCTCTACCTCCCCGTGGGAAAGGGAAAAAAGAAAAACAGCCACGCCGCTGTCCTCAACACAGGCATTGCTCCCAACGAACACTTGAACCAGTATGTTGTAAAGGCATCGCACAAGATAATGAATGTGGTGGAGCGGATGTATCCCGTCAATATCCACGGACGCACCATCGCTGTATTCTCCCTGATAAAGAACCTGCCTGTCATCCAAAAGTCCATGGAGCAGGGTCTGGAGCTCTATGATTATTTCAGGGAAAACATGCCCCACAACGGCACCCGCTATACCTTCCGCAGCATTGTGGGCAACGATATCCGTTTTGTGGAGGCAATCTCAGACGCCAAATGTGTTGCACAAAACCAGACCACGGTTCTCATATACGGGGAGACAGGAACCGGAAAGGAATTATTTGCCCAGAGCATTCACAATGCAAGTCCCTACCAGAACGGCCCCTTTATCTCGGTCAACTGCGCCGCCATCCCCTCCACTCTGCTGGAAAGCATGTTCTTCGGCACGGTGAAGGGCTCCTATACAGGCGCCGCCAACACCATGGGACTCTTTGAACAGGCCCGCAACGGCACTCTGTTCCTGGACGAAATCAACAGCATGGACATTTCCCTCCAGGCAAAGCTTTTAAAGGTCATAGAAAACAAAACCGTCCGGCGTATCGGGGACGAGAAGGAACGTGATATCCGGTGCCGTATTCTCTGCGCCTTACCCGAGGGGGGGGGGGGGGGGGGGGGGGGGGGGGGGGGGGGGGGGGGGGGGGGGGGGG
>JAJQEA010000186.1 GCA_021201905.1 Clostridia bacterium | reverse complement strand
TTTCTGCGGATTACAAGTCCATCCACAAACCGGTCCAGCTCCGCCGTCGCATCGGTTGACACGTCGTCGGCAATGATGACCTCATAGGTCACATCCTTTGTAAACTCCAGGATAGACTGGAGGCACGCGTAGGTGTAGTGGACCTGGTTATAACAGGGAATCACGATAGAAACCATAGGGCCGTCCCATGTCCCCGCGCCGCTTCCCGCGTCTGTATATCCGCCCTTGCCCGGCACCTGGGGAAATACCAGTCTGCCGTATCTGAGATAGTCCCCGCCAATCTTAAAATCGCCGTCTATCTGGTTGCGTCCCTCTCTGGTGGCGTACAGCCTGCCGTAGCGCACCGGATGCTTCACCGTATTAAAACAATAGTTGAGCACCTTGCGCTTGCGTGTGCCCCTTGGAAATGCCTTGTTGACCTGCGCTCCCAGCCTGCGCCGGGCTTTGAACACAAGTGCTTCATGCCCGTTGAGATAGGTTGCCAGCCTGCCCAGCTCGTCGATTTCGTGGCGCAGATCCTTAATCATCACTTCAAGATTTGCCACATGGTTATTGGTAAGGCGCTGTACCTCCTGCTCTTTGCGGATTTGAAGGTTCTTTTCCTCCACCTCCGCCTGAAGCTGGTTTATACGGTCCTTTGCCTGGGACAGGGCACGGTCTGTCTCCTTAAGTTCAGCCAGGGCCGTGACTTTCTGCTGGTAATTCACCAGGTATCCCTGAATAGCGTCCCCGTGGACATAGGACTGGAAGGAGTCCTCCATGGACGCGTACACAGATGCCATCTCACTTCCTATGCCAAACTCCTGTAAAAATGCTTCCAGGCCATCATATGACATCAAACCCTGGTATTTATAATAGAAATAAGCCAGATTGCGGTACTGTACAAAACGGGCAGGAACCGGGAAATCAAAGACCCACTCGTAATCCAGACAGTACAGCTGCGCATCCCCGCCCTTTTTTGTAATCATCAGATTCTCAAAGAGCCCGTCAATGTTGCTTACCTTATAAGAAAAATCATCCAAATCCGGAACCGGCCCAAAAGTCCGGGTAAACTCCGGCGTCACGGCAAAGGGAACCATCTGGTCCTCCGCCACATCATAGAGATACCGGAGGGCTGCCTTAATGTCCTCCACAGGCGCCCTGCCGTCCCTGATACCCTGGCCCAGACGTTCTGCCAGGGTAATGCCTTCCAGAAAACAGAACTCCACCCTGCTGCCGTCCCCGGATATCTCCGGCTCCAGGATTCTGACCCCGGGATTCAGCTGTCTCAGCTGCTGGTATTTCTCCCTCAGTGAAAGGATGTGCCTTTTTCCACCACCGCCCAGAGCGGCCTTTTCCACCCGGCGCTCTCTGTCCCCTTCCCGTATACTGGTGCGTATCCGGAATTCTTCCTTCCTGGTACGGTTATACTTTGCGAAAATGGTTTTCTCCTGCCCGCCTTCCCTGGAGGCAATCATCAGGAAGGAATTGGCAAACCGGCCAAAGTCATTTTCCTCGATCAGCCGGTCATACACCTCCTCCTCATTGAGGCAGGCATACCGGGGACTGTCGTAGGACACAGACGGGCTGGTGATATCTCCCTTTCCCGGCAGATACCGGTCTGAGTAAACCGATATGGGCATTCTGTGGTCAGGCACCGGATAATAGAAATCCGCCCGGGCAAGTCCTGCCTCCCGGAAGGCATCCTCCGCCTGTTTTCTGGTACAGAAGCCTTCCTCATGGTTTCCTCCTGCCAGATACCTGAGCCCCAATGCATTTTCACACGCAATCACCAGGCGGCCTTCCTGTTTCAGAAAGGAGGCGCCAAGGGTAACCGCGTCCCCTATTTTCTGCCCCTCCCCAAGCCCGCCGATGAACACAAGGTCAAAGGCCGGAGCCGGCTGTCCTGCCTGGGCCCCCGGCTTAAAGCCATATGTGATATTGCTGTATGCCTTGTTGCGCTCCTGATTTACAGCCAGGTTTTCGTCCGCTTCGTCCATGACCGTCACATGGGCGCACCTGGAGGCTAGAAGTCCCGTGAGAACGCCATAGTCCGAGCCAATCTGAAGCACTTCCCCGCAGCCTGTATAATCCATCCACTCCACAAGATTTTCCCTAATATCAGACAGAGCGTGGAGCACCTCCGGCCTGGACTGGCTGTCCAGGGCCTTCCTGATGCCCTCAGGCCCGCTTCCGTATTGTCTGAATAAATCTAATATTTCATAACTGATATCCTTCATGGAAAGTTATAATCCTCCGTTCACAGTTGGGCCCGCATGATCAGCCCGGGCAGCACCGGCCTGGGTGTCTCCGGCTTCCACCTTCTCGGCCTTTACCCGGGACTCCATATCATACACCCCAACCGTATTTTTATTGGAAATAACCGTAATATTGGTCACGTTGTACAGGCGGTGGTACACCACATGCTCTCCCTGCTCAAATCCGGTACAGCTCATACTCAGCAGATACTCCCCGCCCTGGAGCGTCATTTTCTGGGTAAATTCCACCACATACTCGTCCCCGCCCTTCACAGGCTGAATGTCGGCGCCTTCAAACATGGTGTTGGTGCCTGTAAGCTCCGTACCCTTTTTATCCTTTATCGTATAGGTAAAAATAGGGGACTGTATCTCTGTATTAAAATGAATCCGTTCTTTTATGGTAAACATCTCACCTTTTAACAAAAGGTTGGTGATATTTCCCCTCTCATCAAAAAGACCCAGGTCCACAATCTCGGCCCGGCCGTCCCCGTACTCTGTGCGGTCATAATTGATGGTCAGCTGGTCCTTCATGAGGCGGCTTCTCTCTAATCCCATACCGCCGGAAAAATCAGACATTTCCACATCGCCGGATTTTTTTCCTGCTCCTGCCTGGCTATGGGCCGCTTCCTTTTCCTCTGTTCCCGCTCCGGTATGTTCCCCATGACCGGCTTGTTCCGGGACCTTATCGGTATCTTCCTGCCCATTGCCGGCATCTTCCTGTCCGCTTCCCTCTGACAAACTCTCCCTCTGCTGTCTTTCCCTCTCTAATTCCGCCTTTAAGGCGTCCAGCTGTCCGGCCAGAATCTTCTTATACATATCAACCACGCGGCCGGCAGGTCCTTCTGCGATGAATTCTCCCTTGTTCAGCAGCACCACCCGGTCACAGTATTTGATAATGCTTCCCATATCATGGGTCACCATGAGGATGGTGGTCCCCTTCTGGCGGATTTCCTCCATCCTGCGGTAGCATTTTGACTGGAAAAACACGTCGCCAACGGAAAGGGCCTCGTCTACAATGAGGATTTCCGGATCTACATTGATGGCCAACGCAAAAGCCAGCCGTACAAACATACCGCTGGAATAAGTCTTTACCGGCTGGTACACGAAATCCCCGATTTCCGCGAATTCCAGGATGTCCTGGAGCTTGGCGTCCATCTCCTTTTTCGTGTAGCCCATCATGGTGCCGTTCATATATATATTTTCAATCCCTGTATAATCCATGTTGAATCCGGCTCCCAGCTCTAACAGAGCCGATATCTTGCCGTCCACCTTTACCTCCCCGGTGGTGGGAGTGAGGACCCCGGTAATGATTTTTAATATGGTGGATTTGCCGGAACCATTGGTGCCGATGATTCCCACCGTCTCGCCCTTTCTTACCTTAAAGGAAAGCTGGTTCAGCGCGTAAAAATCCCGGTGGTAATTCTTATGGGAAATACTCATGGATTCCTTCAGACGGTCAATGGGTTTCTCATATAATCTATATACCTTGGTCACGTCCGCAACGTCTATGGCATATTTATTGTCCTGTTCTTTCACTGACATAACATTCTCCATCTCTATGCATACTTCTCCACTTTAGGTATAAGTATAGCATAGAATGCAGGATTTTTATACCTCAAACCATATTTTTCAAAAAAAGTTAAGAATCCTCTTGACATATCTAACTGTATATATTATAGTTACAGTATGAACTGTATGAGTTTTGATTACAGAATAGGAGGAAACACATGAAAGGTACGATTTTGACGGCTGTTCTTATATGTAGCGCCATCTTAGCCGCCTGCAGTCCCGCCGCCCCCAGGGAAGCCATGGCCTCAACACAGAGTCCTCCCCCTCCCGCCGCCAAAGAACAGGCTGAGGCGACGGTTGATGAGGCGTATCATAAAATCACTGCCGAGGAGGCAAAACAGATGATGGACCAGGACAATGTCACGGTAGTGGATGTGCGGACAGCGGACGAATATGCGGCCGGACACATTCCCGGCTCCATCCTGGTACCGGTGGAGTCCATAGGCGATGCGAAGCCCGATGCACTTCCTGACACAGAAGCAGTGCTTTTAGTCCACTGCCGCACCGGTATCCGCAGCAAGCGTGCTTCGGACCAGCTGGTGGAATTGGGATACAAACATGTCTATGATTTTGGAGGAATTGTGGACTGGCCCTATGAAACAGTAAAGGAAAACTGATTTATATTAGAACAGCTTAACATCACAGGCTTATCTATAAGATTAAAGAATGAATGTTCGGTGACTTTTATCACATAACACATGTACAAAATGTGGTATCCTATAAACAATAGAGCAAAACACAAAAAAAAGAAAAACCGGAGGTAATCACTATGGAATTGAAACATTTAAGTAAGGATGAATTTGAGCAGGCTGTAAACGCTGGCGACGAGCTGGTGGTTGTGGATTTCTTTGCAACCTGGTGCGGCCCCTGTAAGATGCTGGGTCCTGTTGTAGAACGGGCGGCAGACAAATTTTCAGATGTACATTTTTATAAGGTAGATATTGATGAGGAGATGGACCTGGCGGCCCGTTTCCAGGTAATGAGCGTTCCCACCCTTATTTACTTCAAGCGGGGCGAGGTGTTATCCAAGTCAGTGGGTCTGGTTTCCCCAGCAGATATTGATAAGGAAATCAACACATTAAAATAATAAGCCATCACACATTTTTGCATTCCCTTTTTGGCAGGCCGGTTCCTGAGATGGACCCGGCCTGTGTTTTATCCCTGTCTCTTTAACTTTTCATTGAGCTTGGCATAAATCCGCTGGCACATCCACGGCTCTGAGGATGCCCGAAGGGCGTCCTCCAGGCCGAACCAGGCCGCCCCGCTGTTTTCATCCGCCTTTGAAAACAGGGCGTCGTTCTCGTCTGCCTCCAGAAGATAGGTGACATTCAGATGCAGGTGGGAGCCCACATATTTCCCCCTCTTCACATGCCCGTCCACGGTCAGGACTTCCAGGCTGTAGATATCTTTCGATACCGGCCTCACTCTGGCAAGCCCGCTTTCCTCCCTTACTTCCCTGACGGCCACTTCTAACAGATCCTGCTCATTGTCCCCATGTCCCCCCAGCCATGACCAGGATTTATATATATTGTGATATACCATCAGGACCTTTGTCCGGCCGGGATTGACCACCCACGCCGAGGCCGTCATGTGAGCCAGGCAGTTTCCCCTGTCAAATATGTCCTCTACCTCCTTCAAACAAGTAAGAATCAGACGGCGGTACGTTTCCTCCTGCTCATTATATGGGCAGTAGCTCTCTATCTGCTTAATCAAATCAGCTCGATCCATTTTAGATTCTTCTCCTTCCCCTGGCATACATGTTCCAGTTCCTCTTTTTCTTTATCTTTTTATGGCAGCTTCTGCATATTGCCTTCCATCATGCTTAACCACACCCGGACATCTAATAAAATAATAGCATATCCGGTGTCCTGTGTGACCCCGGTCACCGAAACTTTTCCTTTTTTATGATATCCTTGGTATATCAAATAATTATGAGGTGTTTCATCATGAATCATTTATCCAAACATCTGGCCCGTGTAGATACCGGTGCCTGCGTGGCCTGCGGCTGCTGTCTTAAGGTATGTCCCCGCCAGGCCCTTTCCGTGTTTAAGGGTTCCTATGCAGTGGTAAATCAGGCCGCCTGCGTGGGATGCGGTCTCTGTGCAAAGGAGTGTCCTGCCAGCGTAATATCCATCCTGCCCCGCAGCCCCCTTGAAAATGAATCTGTCCATACAGGAGGAAACCGTCATGAATAAGCCGGCGCTTAAAACGAAAAAACACTGGTACGATTATCTCTGGATTGCATCCCTGCTGTATCTGTTTCTGGGATTCTTCAACATCATGTTTGCATGGCTGGGCCTGATTTGCTTTCTGGTGCCGTTAGCCATCTCCATTGCCACCGGATCCAAGCTCTACTGCAACCGCTACTGCGGCAGGGGGCAGTTTTTTCCATTCTCGGCAAAAAATTCCACCTGTCCCCCAACCGGGAGATACCCGGGTGGATGAAATCTAAAGCATTCCGCTATGGTTTTCTTGTATTCTTTTTAGTCATGTTCTGCCAGATGCTTTTTAACACCTATCTGGTGTTCAGGGGTACATCCGGCTTAAAGCAGGCAGTCACAGTGCTGTGGACCTTCCGCCTGCCCTGGCAGCATGCCTATCACGGCACCGGCCTTCCGCTGTGGACCGCCCAGTTTGCCTTTGGATTTTACAGCGTCATGCTGACCTCCACCATTTTAGGTATGGCCACCATGGTCCTGTTCCGCCCACGCTCCTGGTGCGTCTACTGCCCCATGGGAACCATGACCCAGATGATATGCAAGGCAAAGGCTGGAACGTGCCCCGGGACGGCGTCCGGCTGCGGAGTTTCCGGTGGCTGCGCTTCCGGTTGCGGTTCTTCCGGTTCCGGCTCTTCCCAAACAAATGAATCCCTTTCATGACCTTACAAACAGGCACATCCCATGCCGTGGCTCCTCCGCACCGTCTCATCCTTTGACAAAATACAGGAAATTGTCTACACTATAAGAATATATATAATTACATCCTGTATTTTAATTTCCAACTATAAGGAGGAGCCATCCGCCATGAACCACAGCCACAGCAGCATCACAGATACCCTGAAAAAATGCTATCCCTTCTGGGAAAAACTCACCGATATCCAGAAAGAACAGCTCAGGGCCAGTTCCTATATCAGGGATTATGAGTCCGGAAGCTTTGTCCACAGCCGCTCCGAGGAATGCCTGGGCATTCTGATCGTATTATCCGGGCAGCTGCGCACCTATATACAGTCTGAGGAGGGCCGGGAGGTCACCCTGTTCCGCCTGGGCCCGGGTGAGGTGTGCACCCTTTCAGCTGCCTGTATGATGCAGGAAATCACCTTTGATATCAATATGGAAGCCATCGGCCCTTCCACCCTTCTCATTACCAGCGCCTCCGGCATACACCGTCTTATGGAGGAAAATATATATGCTGAGAACCACATCTACCGCCAGACCGCGGAGCGTTTCTCCGACGTCATGTGGTCCATGGGACAGCTTCTCTTTTCCAGCTTTGACAAACGCCTGGCCGCATATCTGGCGGATGAATATGTGAAGCTGGGCTCCGATATAATTTCCACTACCCATGAACAGATAGCCAAGAACCTGGGAACTGCCAGGGAAGTGGTGTCCCGCATGCTCAAATATTTTGAAAAAGAGGGCCTGGTCGCCCTTGGCCGCGGAACCATTACCATAAAGAATGTCTCCGGCTTAAAAAAACTGCTGTCCTGAATTAACGTTTGGGGCTGTCTGTCCCCTTTTCCTCCTTGCACAGCTCCATCAGTGTCCTGGCGCTGCGGGGCAGGAACTTATTCTTGTGGTAAATCACAGAGTACTTCCGGTTCAGAGCCAGGCCCTTTATCCTGAACTCGGCAACTTCCCCTTCCCGGATATCCCGACTCACCAGGAAATAGGGCAGAATGGAAATCCCCAGCCCTGCCTTTACGCCCTGCAGGATAACCTGATTGCTGGCGCTCTGCCATATGGGCCGGACATTCAGCTCCTGCGCGGCCAGTATACCGTCAAATATCTCCCTGCCGGCGCTTCCCTTTTCCCGCAAAATAAAATCCTGGTTTCTCACTTCCGCCAGCTCCTCCAGTGTCTTTTCGGCAAACTCATGGCCGGCCGGACATATGAAGGCCAGCCGGTCACCTGCAAAGCTCTCGCTCAGTATAAAGGGGCTGTGGGCCACCCCCTCTATGATTCCCACATCGATCTCATTGTCCAGTATCTGCTGTTCTATGGTTCCCGAATTGGCAATGGACGCCTCCACCTTCAGGGCCGGATACTGCTGTTTCAGCCTCTTGATGTATCCGGGCAGCAGATAGGTCCCTATGGTGATGCTGGTCCCCACCTTGAGCCGTCCCATGGCGTCCACGTCCCGCACTCCCTGCTCCATCTCATCCAACAGGTCTATGATATACCTGGCATACTGGAGGGCCCTGCGGCCGTTCTCCGTCAGATACAGCTTGCGGGATATGCGGTCAAACAGCTTTACCCCGTAGTATTCCTCCATTTCTGAGATGGCCAGGCTGATGGACGGCTGGGCAATGAACAGCTGGGACGCGGCGGTCGTCATGCTCCCTGTCTCACATACAGTAACAAATATTTTCAGATGGCGAAATGTCATGTTCCTCTTTTCCTGAACCCCATGTGGCTGACCTGGGAAGCATCCCCGGGATCTGACACAGGGTCCATATATAATACATTTATTATAATTATTATTTAATTATAGTATTTTACATATGGATTTTCAAGCTGTATAGTAATAACAGAAAAAAACAAATACATGATTATAATGAAATGTATGACTGTGATAAGGGGGATACCGTTATAGTAGTTAACATAAAATCCAAAATGCAGGCCTCCTCCGGAGGTTCGGGACACAGGGGCAGCCGCAGCTCCCTTCTGGCAAAGCTCTTTCTTTCCACCTTGTACCTGAGCGCTTTTACCTTCGGAGGCGGATATGTCATCGTCACACTGATGAAGAAAAAATTCGTGGATGAATACCACTGGATTGATGAGCAGGAGATGTTGGATCTGGTGGCCATTGCCCAGTCCTCGCCGGGGGCCATTGCTGTCAACGGCGCCATTGTGGTGGGCTATAAGCTGGCCGGCATGGCAGGGGTACTGACCGCGGTCATTGCCACGGTTCTTCCTCCCTTTACCATCCTGACACTGATTTCCTTCTGCTACGCCGCCTTCCGCTCCAACCTTTTCGTGGGATGGATGTTAAACGGCATGCAGGCAGGCGTGGGCGCCGTCATTGCCCAGGTGGTCTGGGAGATGGGCGGCGGCATCGTAAAAGACAGGCAGTGGATATCCGTCCTGATCATGGCCGCGGCCTTTATCGCCAATTATGTATACAATGTCAATGTAGTTCTGATAATCCTTTTATGCGCAGCCATAGGCATGGTACGGACCCTATCCTCCGGGCACAATAAAAAGGGAACGGAAGGAGGCGCGCTGTGATTTACTTCCAGTTATTTTTAAGCTTTCTGCAGATTGGCGCCTTCAGCTTCGGAGGCGGATATGCCGCCATGCCTCTGATCCAGAACCAGGTGGTAACCCTTCACGGCTGGCTGAATCTGGCCGAGTTTACGGACCTTGTCACCATTTCCCAGATGACTCCAGGTCCCATAGCCATCAATGCCGCCACCTTCGTGGGCACCCGGATCGCGGGAACCCCCGGTGCCCTGGCAGCTACCATTGGATGCGTACTTCCCTCCTGTATCCTGGTTACCCTTCTTGCGAAGGTCTATCTCAAATACAGGAACTTAAGCCTGATTCAGGGCGTTCTCAAATCCCTGCGTCCCGCTGTGGTAGCCATGATCGGGGCGGCAGGAGTCAGTATACTGGTCACTGCCTTCTGGGGACTGGAGGGCTTTTCCCCTGATCTGAGTGCCGTCAATCTGCGTTCCGTGTGTATCTTTACAGGCGCCATGGTACTGCTTGTACGTTTTAAGATGAATCCCATCCTGGTGATGGTGCTGTCAGGACTTGCGGAAACAGCCTGCCAGTTGGCCATGAGAGTGATATAACGCTTTCTGATGATTGACTTTAAAGAAGTTCCGATATAGAATCGAATGAGTAAATTCAACAAAACTCCGGGAGGATTCTATGTTAGCGGAATGTATTGCACTGGGATTATTTCTGGCGGGTCTGGGACTCTGCATTTTTACGGGCATACAGATTCTGTATGCCCTGCTGTTCGGCCTGCTGTGTTTTTCTGTCTACTGTCTGTCCAAAGGATATTCGGCAAGGGATACCGGCGCCATGTTGTGGGAGGGTATTTCCCAGGTAAAGAATATCCTTATTATTTTTGTATTGATCGGAGGTCTGACCGCTGTCTGGCGAATCTGCGGCACCATCCCCTATATCCTCTACCATGGGGCAGGCCTCATACACCCCAGGTATTTCGTGCTCTGCACCTTCCTTTTGTGTTCTTTTATGTCCTTCCTCACCGGCACCTCCTTTGGCACGGCCAGTACCATGGGAGTCATTTGTATGCTCATATCAAATACAGCGGGCTTAAGCCCCTTTCTTACAGGAGGCGCCATTCTCTCAGGTAGCTTTTTCGGGGACCGCTGCTCCCCCATGTCCTCCAGCGCCCAGCTCATATGCAGCCTGACACGGACAGATATCTACCTCAACATGAAGCTGATGTGCCGCAGCTGCGCGGTTCCTTTCGCCGTAACCTGCGTTCTGTACGTGGTCCTGGCTTCCGGTTCCGGCGCTCCGGTGGACAGGGAACTCCTGGACCTGTTCAGGACAAATTTCTCCCTTGGCTGGACCGCCATGCTTCCGGCTGCCCTGATTCTGCTCCTGGCCCTGCTGCGCGTGGATGTAAAATACGCCATGGCCGCCAGCATAACCGCCGGCGCTACGGTGGCCCTGTTTCTCCAGGGAACCGCCCCACTGGCCCTGCTGCGCTGCTTCCTGAACGGGTATCAGGCCGAAGCAGGGACACGTCTGGCCCAGCTGTTAAACGGAGGCGGCATACGCTCCATGGTAAAGGTGGGCATCATCGTGCTCATATCTGCCTCCTACTCAGGAATCTTTTCCCATACCTGCCTGCTGTCCGGCGTAAAGCACGCCCTTTTAAGGTCCGCCCGGCACCTTACTCCCTTTGGTACGGTCCTGGTGACCTCGATCCTCTCCTGCGCGGTCAGCTGCAACCAGAGCCTGGCTACCATCCTTACCTGCCAGATGTGCGACGGACTTTACCCCCAAAAAGAAAAGCTGGCCCTTGCTCTGGAGGACACAGCCATTCTCATTGCAGCCCTGATTCCCTGGGGAATTGCCGGCGCTGTGCCAGTGGCTGCCATCGGAGCTCCCATGGGATGTATGTTTTGGGCCTTTTACCTGTATCTGGTACCTCTGTGGAACCTGTTTGCGGCCCTATACCATGACAGGATACGTGCCGGAAGAACTGCCTTCACCTCATTCATGTAACTCCAGGGGCAGGCCGTCCGGGTCGCAAAAAAACGTCATCCTCCTGCCGGTAAACTGGTCCAAACGGACAGGCTCTGTTTCCACTCCCTTTTCGTTGAGCTCCCTCACGGCAGCGTCCATATCCTCCACCCGGAAGGCCAGGTGTCTCAGACCCAACGCTTCGGGGTAACTTGGCCTGGGAGGATTATGCTTTCCTGAAAACAGCTCCAGTTCGCAGCCGTCCAGCTCCAGGTCCAGCTTATAGTCATCTCTCTCCGGCCTGTAATTCTCCCGGATCACTTTAAATCCCAGCATCTCCACATAAAATTTTCTGGATACCTCATAATCTGAAACAATAATTGCCACATGGTGTATTTTCTTTAAATCCATTTCAAGCTTCCTCCTTCCTTCCGTTTCCCACGGGCATCCCTACAGAAAGTCACTGAGATACCAGCGCTTTAAGCTCCCCTCCTGAAACACATATTCCGGCGTCTTAAGGGGATAGGAAAGTTCCCGGGCATAATACCACGGATCCTCCATGTGAAGGGGATTGTTGAGAATATGGAAATCCTGGGCGGGCATATATCCCTGGGCCAGAAGGAAACAGATATCCCCATCCCTGTTCACCGCCACATCGGCCACCATGACGCAGTGCCCCGGGCTTCCTCCTTTTATGAACATGTCTCCCGCCTTTATCCGGCTTATATCAATGGCCGTGCACTCGTTGTCCAGGGAAAGGGTGCCTGCGTACATCATCACATACTTCATGTAGAGCAGGAATGTCTCATAGGAATCATCATAGGAAGCCTTTTTGACCCACCACACCTGGTTGCCATCCACCGCCAGGCGGTTCCCTTCCCTCCAGGAGGGATAATCCATGAGAAATCCGTTGGTAAGGTGAAATGCAATCCTGTCGCTGGCCCCGCGGGCCCACAGGTACTCACCGTACATGCGTATGACGCTGTCCGCGCACTGCTGCAAATCACTGTCAAATACAGGCAGAGCAAATACAGCCGCATGGGATGTCTGGTTTCCTTTTTCACTGCCGTCGTACAGCGTCACCGGACTTTTGTCCGGCTTAAGGGGGTAGGACCTGATATAGTCCTGGAAGCTTCCCTCCACGGCTTCTGTCCTCTCATATCCGGATGGCGCAGGGATACGCTCTGAAAGAACGCTCCCTGACGGATTCAAGGCAAATCCTTTTTTTCTCCGGCTCCGGCGAAGCTGTCTGAGTCACTCTCTGTATATCCCTCTCCTCCAGACTCACCGGGGCCTGTCCTCTGCTCTGGTATCCGGCGTCTGATGAGGCCATTTTTCCATCCGCCGGGGCCACGTTTGCGTTCTCATGGTCCGGACTGCATCCGCACAGGTATGCGGTCAGGCAAATCACGCCCGCAGCCATCCTAATCCGTTTAACCATATGGGTTCTCTCCTTCCTGCCATGTAAGTTTGCTTCACTGTCCATTTCGTATCCGGCTGTATACCTGTCACCGGTCTACAACCACCTTGTCCTTCTTTATTATCTCCCTCTTGTCCCTGCCGTCAGGCACAAACCGGAATACCACAAATTCCACATCCTCACCTGTCTCATTGGCAAAGGTATGGATCGAGCTTCCCACACGGACAAGCTCCTGCTCATGGACCTTTCTTGTCCGTTCCGCCCCATCCTCCAGCCAACGGCAGGTCAGCACCCCCTTGGTTATGAGAAGGCACTCGTCAATCAGGGTATGGTAATGCCATTCCTGGATACTGCCAGGTGTGATTTTGTTCAGGTGAATCTCCGATTCCTCAAAAATATGGTAGCTCACATGGGTTCCATTGGGCTTCTGTACGGTTATGGCATCTTCCATGCCCGAAAAACAGATTGGTCTCATATGCCGGCGCCCTCCTTTTACTCAACAGTTTACAGCCTCCCGGCACATGCGTCAATCCTTTTGCGCGCTTGTACTCATACTCCCGGCAATGATATAATAAGCTTACCGCACAAAAAAAGATTGGGGGAATCAATCATGGAGATTATTCAAGTCAAAAAAGATAAAAAGAAATATCTGGACCTGCTCCTGCTGGCGGACGAGCAGGAGGATATGGTGGACCGCTACCTGGAGCGGGGCGACATGTTTGTGCTGACGGAGGGCACTGTCCGGGCGGAATGCGTGGTGACAAAAGAAGGTCCCGGCATATATGAGATTAAAAATATAGCGACAGCCCCCCCCCCGGGTCCAGTGACCGGGATACGGCCCCCGCCGGAATGAATTAATTTTTTAGTATTATACGGAG